>NZ_JARDAL010000003.1:0-119863 GCF_048957595.1 Acinetobacter sp. AS5
TTAAGGAAATTCTGGCAATTTTAAGAAGACAGAAGCCTGATAGGATAAGGGTTCTGTGAAATTTGTCGTGTACAGAGATCATTTTTATATTCCACACCCAATACAGGATGCACATTCGCGGTACGGTAATAGGTTTTCGAGGTTGAAACGCTCAAACAAATCACCGGCTGTTTTTTAAATTCTGCTTTAAATACTTCAGAATTGACGAGATATTGATAAAGCTTGCCATGTAAATCACCAAAATTTTCTGGCTTGGTCGATGTTGGATTTTTCTTGATATGTTCAGGAAGTACCACGCTAAAATCATAATCGCGGACATAAGACGAGAAACTGTTGCCAATCATGCCATCAATACGCTGATTGGTCTGATGATCGACAATCGTAGTTTTTAAAGTTTCAATTGCAGGGAATGTTTTACCATTTCCTTCAAGATCCAGGTCAACTGAAATAATGTCGATTTCAACTGAATAACGATCTGCTTTTGGGTTATCCCAATGTGCCAATGCATTAAAACGGTTATTGATCATTCGCAGAGTGTTACGCAAATTCTGTTCGCGACTTTCGCCACGCGCCAAATTGGCAAAGTTCGTCGTCAGACGTGTACTATCTGCAGGTTGATAGTTTTCGTCAAAACGAATGCGCTTAATTGAACATGCAAACTTTTTACTCATTGTGATCCACTGCCCTAAGTTCTAATAATCAAATTTCTGAATGAGCCTACTTATACGTGAACCTTAAGATGAATAAAAATGATTTAAACTCAATGAAAAGTGAATATTACTCATGATTGGTTGTTCTATAAGATATCAAGATCACTTAATGAAGAAAAATATGAAAGATTTTTTCTATGAAATTTTAGGGTTTAATAGATGATAAAATAATGAATATTAATAACTTAAGATAAATTCTATCGAATATTAAGTGGATGAAATTGAGGGGTAAATTCAAAGAATGGTTTTATAGCTTATTAGATGCAATTTAGAAGTGAATGAATAAAACTCATCTAAAGATTAGAAAATATCAGTCTATTCACTCTGTTTAATTTCATTTAAATCATTCGTTAGAAAGGCGTCTGAGGTCACCCCACTATCAATGAATAACCTCAACCCCCACGTAAATCTTAAAATTCTTCCCGCTGTAATTCATTCACCGTTTGCCCCTGCTTTGCAAACCACTGATCACGACGTTTAAACAAGCGTGGCGCCGCCTTATTCACTTGATCAATTAGAGCCTGTAAATCGGCATTGATCAAACGGCCATTTTTAACCACAGTCTGTCCCGCCACCATCGTCATCACGACATCTTGGCCTTGAACTGCATGGACTAAATTGGTATGCAAATTAAATAATTTTCTATGATCAATCAACGGCGTCATCCGCGGTGTATCCAGTTTCACAGCAATCAGGTCGGCCTGTTTGCCGACTTCCAATGAACCAATTTCATCTTGCATACCCAAGGCTTTAGCTCCTGTAATCGTAGACATTTGACAGACTGACCAGGCATCCAGGGCGGCCGCATCCAGCGAAGAAAATTTGGCCAGCAATGATGCCGTTTTCATTTCTTCAAATAGATCCAGGTTATTGTTTTCTTTTTCTCCGTCAGTACCCAAACCCACCGCAACGCCTTGACGTAGCATTTCAACGACAGGCGCTGCACCAGAAGCCAACTTCATGTTGGAAATAGGATTGTGCGCAACCCCTACCGCATGTCGCCTTAAAATCTGAATTTCATTTGCATCTGTCCAGACGCAATGTGCCAACAAAGTTTTAGGCAGATCTAGCAAGCCCAGTTTTTGCAGACTCTCAATTGGGCGAATACCTGAACGGCGCAGGTTTTCCTGTACATCAAATTGGCTTTCATTGCTGTGGGTATGAAAACCGGTTTGATAATCCTGACAAAGTTTCTCAATGAGGCTTAATGCTGAAGCTTCAGCATAAAACAGGTGCTCTAAACCCACCCAAACCTGAATACGTCCATTCGCCTGCTGATGCCAACGGTTGATTAAAGCCTCATTACTTTTTAAGGTTTCAAAATAATTGTGATCCGGATCTTCCGCGACATAAGGTACTAGAACGGCACGAATTCCCAATGCTTGCGCAGCTTCAGCACTTCCGTCCATATAACGCCACATATCAACGATGGTGGTCGTTCCCGACAATAGTGCCTCGGCATAACATAAATAGGAGGCGATTTTCGCATCCTCTGGTGTCAACACCCGGTGCATCGGGTCAATATACTGCTGTAACCAATCCCAAACCGGTAATCCTTCAGCCGTACCACGCAATAAACCGGAATGACAATGGGTATTGATCAAGCCCGGCATCAGGATCTTTTGTGGGTAATCTTCAATGAGCACCTCTGGATAGCATTGAGTTAACTGTGCCAATGTACCCACTGCTTTTATTTGGTCGCCCTCAATCAGTATCGCGCCATTTTTAATACATTCATTCTGCGCATTCATGGTAAGGACATAGGAAGCTGTTAAAATTTTCATGATTTATACTCAAATCTATTCTATTTATGATGAATGGCTGCGGTTATGGCACGAAGGTTTTGCCTAAAGAAGATGGCAAATTCATTTTGAGTACTTTTTTATTCCGTGAAATCATGACCAGTACCACAATGGTGGCTATATAGGGCAATGCGGCAAGCAGCTCGTTCGGAACCTTGATTCCAAGCGCCTGGGCGTGAAATTGCAAAATGGTTACGCCCCCAAACAGGTAAGCGCCGAGCATTAAACGTGTTGGTTTCCACACCGCAAATACTACCAGTGCAATGGCAATCCAGCCGCGGCCTGCGACCATATTTTCAATCCACATCGGGGTATAGACGGTTGATAGAAATGCTCCGCCAACTCCTGCCATCAAACCGCCAAATAGTACTGCGCCATAACGAATCGCCAACACGTGATAACCCATGGCGTGCGCACTTTCCGGTGATTCTCCAACTGCTTTAAGCAATAAGCCCAAACGGGTTTTGGCCAGCACCAGCCAAACGGCAAAAAATGCCAAAATCGACAAATACACCACATAGTTTTGCTGGAACAAAATCGGACCCAATACTGGAATATCCGCTAATAGTGGAATATTAAAATTAGCCAGACCCGGTAAAGCCATACTGACGTAGTTCTGTCCCAAAAATGCAGAGATACCGAGTCCAAAAATGGTTAAAGCCAAACCGCACGCGGATTGATTGGTACTTAAAGACAAGGTAAAAAAGGCAAAAATCAGGGCCATCAGCATGCCTGCCAGACCACCCATCAATAAGGCACTTAATACACTGGCATCATATTGCGCAGCAAAAGCAAAACCTGCAATTGCACCCACCAGCATCATCCCTTCTACTCCAAGATTAATCACACCGGTCCGCTGTGTGACCAATTCCCCCAGACCTGCGAAAATCAGTGGTGTTGCTGCGGCAACAGTACCTGCAAGAATTGCAGTTATTTCTAAAGCCATATCATGCTTCCTTTTGCTGTAGACAACATTGGGTTAAAGGGTAGTTGCTGTGGGCTGAGGGACCGGTGGCGCCATTTTTTTGCTAAAACGGTAACGATTTTCAATCAATGCATCGGAAGCCAACAGGAAAAACAACAGCAGCCCCTGGAAAATACCGGTAATTGCGACCGGAAGCTGGAGCTGCATTTGTGCCATTTCGCCGCCCAGATAAATCAGCGCCATAAAACAGCCTGACAGCACAATACCGATTGGATTGAGACGACCTAGATAGGCCACGATAATCGCTGCATAGCCATAACCTGGGGACAGGTTCGGATTCAGCTGACCAATAGGCCCAGCCACTTCACAGATTCCGGCAATACCTGCCATCATTCCGGAAATCACCAGACTCATCCAGATCGCTTTGGAGGAAGAAAAACCTGCGTATTTGGCAGCTAAAGGTGCCTGACCGCTGACTTGCAGTTTATAGGCCGTCAGACTTTTACGCATAAAAACCCAGAACAGAAGGACTGCAAAAAAAGTGATAAAAATAGAGGCATTAATGCGTGTGCCTTCTACAATGAATGGCAGCGTCGCACTCTCACTAAAAACCACCGATTGAGGGAAGTTCATCCCATCCGGATCACGCCAGGGACCATTGACCAGGTATAGCAACACACATACTGCAACATAATTCATCATCAGGGTGGTCAGGGTTTCTTCAGCATTAAAATGGGTTTTCAGTAAGGCAGGAATTGCACCCCAGAGTGCCCCACCAAGTGCGCCCATAACGATCATTAACGGGAGAATCCACCAGCCGATATGATCATGAAATAAAATCGCAATACCACCGCCAAAAATCGCGCCCATGGTGAGCTGACCTTCAGCACCGATATTGAATAATTTGGCTCGAAATCCGACCGTCAGCCCCAAGGCAATCAGAATCAGAGGTCCGGCTTTGACTGCCAGTTCACTCCAACCATAAGACGATGTCAGCGGTTCAATAAAGAAGATGTACATGGCTTGCGCGGGATTAATCCCCAACATTAAAAACAGAATACTACCGACAATCAGCATGGCCAGCAGCGCAATGAGTGGTGAAAGCCACTTCATGATTTGAGATGGATGTTCACGCGGTTCCAGTAAATGCATGTCGCTTTCCTCTCAATTTATAGATTTATTATTGACTGTATTAAGCATGAGCTTGCTGCTCCTCTACTATGATCGCAGTGTCATGACTTGAAATACCTGACATCAAGACCCCAACATTTTCAGTATTGGTTTCATGGATATGTATGGCTGGAGATAGTTCACCATTGGCCAAGACACAGAGACGATCACTGATTTCAAACAGCTCTTCTAATTCTTCTGAAATCACCAAAATGGCAACACCTTGTCGAGAGAGATCGATCAGGGTTTGCCGGATAAACATGGACGCGCCGACATCTACGCCCCAGGTCGGTTGAGCCACAATCAGGAATTTCGGGTTTTGCAGAATTTCCCGGCCGACAATAAATTTTTGTAAATTTCCACCGGACAAGGAACGTGCTTCTGCCTCTGGGCCACTGGCTTTCACTCCGAATTTTTCAATACAGTGCTGGGCAAAAAGCTTACATTGTGAAAACTTGATTAATCCCCATTGCGTCAGATTCTGCCGAAATGCAGTCAGCAAGGCATTCTGGGACAGCGTCATGTTCGGGACTGCTCCTCGACCCAGACGTTCTTCAGGTACAAAGCCCAGACCCAAGTCACGCCGTTGTCCAGGACTGAATTGGGAAATATCGATTTGATTCAGAACCATCCGGCCATATTTCAGGCTGTTTTCGCCCGACAATAAAGATAGTAATTCTGCTTGCCCGTTGCCAGAAATCCCGGCGATTCCTACAATTTCACCGGCACAAATATTTAAATTGATATTTTTCAGCGATACACCAAATGTGTCATCAGACTGGTAATCCAGATTCTCGATCTGGAATAGCACCTGTTTTGCACCTGTATATTCTGGGCGTACATAGGTCGGTAAATCACGACCAATCATTAAGCGCGCTAAATCACTGGTGCTGTTGTGTTTGGGATCAACATTTCCGGTAACATGGCCATTGCGCAAGATGGTTGCTTCATCACAAAGTTCTTTGATCTCGTGTAATTTATGACTGATATATAAAATCGAAACACCTTGGGAGGCCAATAACCGTAAAGTTTTAAACAGTTGCCGTACCGCTTGTGGTGTCAATACTGAAGTCGGTTCATCTAAAATGATTAAAGCGGGATTTTGCAAAAGGCAGCGAATAATTTCGACACGTTGCCGCTCACCTACCGATAAAGAATGTACTTCGCGGCGTGGATCAATGGGTAAACCATATTGTTCTGAAACTGCAATAATTTTTTGACTTAGAGCTTTTAAAGGAATCTTTTCATCCAGTCCCAGCGAAATATTTTCGACTACAGTCAAAGTCTCAAACAAAGAAAAATGCTGATAGACCATGCCAATCCCGAGCTTTCTTGCCATCGACGGGTTATCAATATGAACTTCTTTACCGTTCCAGAGGATTTGTCCCTGATTGGCCTTGGTTGCTCCATAAATGATTTTCATCAGCGTACTTTTGCCAGCACCATTTTCACCCAAAATGGCATGAATCTGCCCAGGTTGAACGGTTAAATGTATCTGGTCATTCGCTTTCAATGAATTGTAACTTTTACAGATATTGATGAGCTGTAAACGCGGTACACCTGAAGAAGAACGTGCATTCAACTCTTGCGCATGAGCAGATCTATCGTGTTGAGAGGTCATCATCAGTGCCCTATTCCATGCCGTAGCAATTCAGCATCCATCGATGGTTGTCAGGCATGCAAATGGATGCAGAAAAGTACATCAAAGTGTTTAAAGATTTTTAATTGCAAAATGGCAAAGCTTTATTTCGGTAATGAACCCTCTACGCCCTTCACGTAGTAATTCATTTTACTTAGTGCCGCATCATCTAGGCGCTTGCCTTTTGCCAAGACCAATGTACCATCCTGTTTATGAATCGGGCCGGTAAATGGATGCAGTGTGCCTTTTAAAATGCCATCACGTACGCTGAGCGCTTTTGCTTTAGAGGCTGCCGACACTGAAGGACCAAAGCTTTCGATATCGACGGCTTTTTGTTTTACGCCATACCACATTGCACTTGGTTTCCAGGTTTTCTTGCTGACTTGCGTCATTACCGGAGTATAAATTTTTTCCCAATGTAAAACCGATGCAGCAAGATGCGCTTTAGGGCCAAATTTGCTCATGTCAGAATCCCAGCCAAAAGCAAAGACACCTTTTTGTTCAGCCGCCTGTACCACTGCTGGAGAATCGGTATTTTGCATCAGCACATCTGCGCCTTGAGCAATCAAAGCCAAGGCTGCATCACGTTCTTTGCCCGGGTTAAACCATGAATTCACCCAAATGACTTTGGTTTTAATTTTTGGATTTACACTTTGTGCACCGAGGGTATAGGCATTGATATTACGGATAACTTCAGGAATCGGAAAAGACGCGACTACGCCCAATACATTATTTTTGGTTTTTTGCCCTGCGACCACACCCAGCATATAAGCGCCTTCATAGGTACGGACATCGTAGACCCCTAAATTTTTGCCCTGCTTATAACCGGTTGCATGCATAAATACTGTATTTGGAAATTGCTTGGATACTTTTTCCATCGCATTCATATAACCGAACGAGGTTGCAAAAATGACTTTATTGCCTTGTTGTGCCAGGTTACGGATCACACGTTCGGCATCTGCTGTTTCAGGGACATTTTCGATATAAGAGGTTTTATATTTTCCTGCGAGGGTTTTTTCAGCCTTAATCCGGCCCTGATCGTGAGAATAGGTCCAGCCATGGTCGCTGGTTGGGCCAATATAAACAAATGCGGCTTTATCTTGGGCCTGAACATTGGCGACAGCGGCCATGCCCATTACACCACTTGCCATTAATACCCCTACCAATTTTTTCAATCCGGTTTTCAAGCTATTTTTTTCTTTCATTCTATTCTGCTCTTGGTTGTTCTGTGTCATGCAACACATGCTTTAAAATGACTTCACTCAAATGCGCTCAGTCTGTTCAAGATATAATTAGCAATAAGTATTCCAGTTTTTATCAAAAATAATAAAAACAGGCTTTTAAAATAAAATGTTTTTGTTTTTATGATTTAATTAAAAAGTAATGGGATTAAAGTAATAAATACTAAGCTTGTAGTTGATATAAAATTTAATTTAATAAAATGATTTATTTTTATTATTGCTTATTAGTAGTGCGATAAAATAAAACGCTTTAAATTTGTGCACTCTTTTTTTAATCGAAGCTTCATATTTTTCATGAGCAAAGATAGATGTAGATGATAGAACCATGTATTAAGGTTTATTGAGGGAATAGGATTATTTTGATATAAGCTATTAATATTAAAATAGATTAATAGTATTTTTTAATAATTGGATTTAGCCTGTAATGCACCGAAAGATTAATGTCTTACAGATATTTTTCTTTTCTCTCCTCATTGAAGGAGATTGGAACTCACTAATCGAAGCTTGCCTAGATTGATTTATTTTAATTTTCGAATTTTGAAAATATTAATCAATTTTAATTAAGAAATAAGGAGATATAAATAATATTTTGATCATTCAAAAATAATATAAATAAAAACCACTATATTAAAATATAGGGTTTCTGTTTAAAATTTAATCCATATTTTTAAATTTTAAAATATATTAGACAACATAACGTTTACTTAATCCCCACTCGGCTAAGATTCGACGATAGGTCGTTGAAGAGCGATCTGCTTCAAAATGCGCTTCCATGGAAATATCGAGCGGTAATTCTTCAGGTTTCTGGCTTTCTACCATGTCCTGATCTTCGGCAAAGATTTGTGCATTGAAGTCATATACCGCCTGTAAATCTCCTGTCGTATCGAAGTTGCGTGTCAGTGGTACAAATAAACGGGTTTTATTGTGTGAGACCGGACAACAGGCATTGAGAATTTTTAATTGTCCCTGTTCTGGGAAATGTACGGTTAGCACCGCAGAAAACGGTGGATAGACATCAAATACACGTTTCCACAAAAAACCTTCCGGTGCCAGATCTTGCATACCATGTGGATAGTTGCTGACACTGCTAACATATTCGGTATGCAGGCCGTAATCTGTACGTGCTGTCGTGTATTTGGGTACAACCTGATTTTCAGAATCTGCGAAAGACCCCTGATGAACCCAGGCAAAATGTGCAACATCAATAAAGCCTTCCAGTTGACGGCCACTTGAACCGGCAATATCCACAAACGGCGGTAAAATTGCCTGATGATCTGACATCTCCCAAGTATCTAAAACAGGGAAATTGGCTTTGGATTCGTCACGGCCAAAAATACTGGTCCAGATCAAGCCATATTTTCGCACTACTGGAAATTTAGTCAGAGAAAAGCGCTCAGAAATACTGGTCAGCTCGGCTTGTGCAGGAATTTTGATACATTTACCCTGGCCATTGTAGTGTAGACCATGGTAAGGACAGACCAGATTTTCACCCGAAACCCAGCCCTTGGTTAAGGGTACACCCCGATGTGGACAAATATCACGGACCAGATGAATATCGCCACTTTCTGTTTTGTACAATGCCAGTTTGACATCAAGCAGGGTTACTTGTTGCGGTTGGGTAGAAACGTCCTGAATCCGTGCCACCGGATACCAGTGACGAGCCAGAATGTCCCAGTCCTGATCATCAAACTGGCTATAGCAGGGTTTGTTGAATAAATTGATGACTGGAATTGCGTTCATATCAAACCTATATTTTTACTGTGGATGGTCTCTTTTTACAGGCCTTGAACAGTGCAGAACTGTGCAATTTTGGCTTTGCTTCTAATTGAAATTACTGAATTTATTGTTATTCTGTCTATTAGAATGATTCGTACTATTCATTCTTAAAATTAGAACACATCAACCATGTACAAATGTATTTGCCGATTAAAGCTGCCTTCTTTGGCATAAAACTCGCATAAACACGTTTATCTCAAATATTGATATGAATAAACGGTGGTTCTTCGCTTGACTAAATTAATGAATACGCCTTTTTCCCGATTTTCAGAATATTTTATCGCGGTGGCGAAAACGGGAAGTTTACGCAAGGCCGCAGATCAATTATTCATTTCCGTGTCTGCAGTACATCGGCAAATTGCTTTGGCTGAAGAAGAACTGGGAATTGTGTTATTTGAGCGTTTGCCCCATGGTTTAAAACTGACACTGGCGGGTGAATTACTCTATGCCGATGTTTTAAAATGGCAAAAAGAATTCCAGCAAACCCGGATTCGCTTTGATGAAATTCAGGGGTTTACGCGTGGGACCATCGAATTCGGTTTAATTTCTGCCTTAAATGATGGTTTTGTCATGCAGTCCATGCAATATATGTATGAACATTATCCCTGGATTAATTTTAATATCCGGGTCGCAGACAGTGAAATCGTAGCCAAAAAAGTGATTGAGGCAGATCTGGATTTTGGCCTGATCCTGAATCCAAAATCTCATCAACACCTTGAAGTCCTCCATTTTCTGGAACTGCCTTTAGGTTTTGTGATGGGTAAATCACATCCTCTTGCTCAAGCAGAAAAGATTTATTTTTCAGATACCTTGAACGACAACCATTTTATTCCGGCCGACCCCCTGATTATTCATGACTATGTACAAGCACTGTATAAACATCATCAATTTATACCTGCACGTAAAACGGAATCGAATGATATCCGCCTGATGAATACTCTCATTAAGGCGAATACCGGGATTGGGATTTTTAGTTATCTCGATGTTTTACCGTATGTAGAGCGGGATGAAGTGGTCTTTAAACCTATCTCTGAAAAAGGGCTGCATCCGCTGACCATTGCTCTCTGTGTAGCGCCTAGACGCCAGATTTCACGCGTTTCCCAGTTGATGATTAAACATATGATTGAACAAATGGAAGCCTTAAAAAGCAAGGTGCAGCAACTGTAGTATTTTCATATTTAAATAACAAAAACCGCGATGGCCAAAATCGCGGCTTTTATTCAATATTAATGCTGAAATTAACTGTTTTTAATCCAATGGATTACCGACAATATTGCTAATAATGCCTTTCATAATATGCGCGCCTTGCTCTTTACGTAGGTCTGCATACCAGTCTTGGGTAATTTGCTCATCTTTCATATGCGTGACATCACAACGCTTACGTGCACGTAGCAGCAATTCATTGGCGCGTTCATTACGTTTATTCTGATAGCGTTTCAGGGCATCTTCCAGACCTAGCGTATTAATTTGTAAGGCACGTGCGAGATAGACCGCATCTTCCATTGCCTGGCAACCTCCCTGTCCGATATCCGGTGTGGTGCTATGTGCCGCATCCCCTAAAATTACCACACGGCCCTTATAGAACTGGGTAAAAGGCTCAATATCATGGATTTCGACACGATTGGTTTTCTGCTCATCAATGCTGTCAATTAAGCGCTGAACCTGTGGGCACCAGCCAGAAAAATACTGTTTTAACAGGGTCTTATATTCCGAACGCTGATTTTCCAGACCTGCGGGCAATGGCACATCAAAGAAGAAATAAAAGCGATGCTCTGCCACAGGCATCAGTGAAGCACGTTTGCCTTCACCGACAAACGTGGTCCACTGCTGTGCAGGCGCTAAATCTTCAGAGATCTCAACCAGTCCGTTCCAGTTCACATAACCGGCATAACGGCGTTCAACCTGTTTGCCCAATACATACTGACGCGTCATGGAATGGGTACCATCTGCGCCAATCAATAATGCTGCAGAGGCAGTGCTGCCATCCTGAAAACCGATTTCGACGTGTTGCCCCTTATCCTCAATAGACACCATTTTTTTACCGAGCTGAATATCCTGCCGGCCAAACGCATCCATTAACATATTTTGTAATTCAGCACGCGATACCGGATATGGACGTTGACCGACTTCTTCAATTAACGGCGCCAAACTAAACTGCGTCATGACCTCGCCATTCAAACCATCGATATAGGCTAAGTCATTCATCTGGCCACCTAACTTTGCTACCTGTTCAGTTAAGCCCAGATAGTTCAAACACTTCACCCCGTTTGACCACAAGGAAATTGCAGCACCGACAGGTAAAATCTGTTCTGCCTGCTCATAGATGGTGACCCGATGTCCGAACTTTTTTAGTGCAATTCCTGTGGTTAATCCGCCCATGCCTGCCCCAATAATTGCAATCTCCATCTATTCCTCCTGGCTATTTCATCTTCATTGCCAGCTAAAATGCTAAAAACGTGCCATCCTGAAAAAAATGCACTAAAAAAATAGCAAGAGTTGGCACACGCTGTGCTTTTAAATTCCTTCAATGTCCTATTTTTATAAAGGCAGAAGACCTAAATTTGTATTTATAAAAGTGCATATTCATGTGACGTATACCAATGATGGAAATTTAAGATGGCGACCTTATTAGCTCCAATTTTTGATCTGCCTGCTCCAGTACAGCAGTTAATTAACCTTGCAGATGCCCGAATTGGCGCAGAAATTCTTGAATGTTCAGATGAGTTTTTTGCTGAAGCAAAACGCATGTTGCAATTTGAGGCACCGGTCTTTATCGAAGACAAGTTTGATGAGCATGGCAAATGGATGGATGGCTGGGAAACCCGTCGCAAGCGCCACACGGGCTATGATTGGGCCATCATTAAACTTGCTGTTGCAGGTCAAATACAGGCACTGGATATTGATACGACTTTTTTTAGCGGTAATTATCCGGCCTCTGCTGCTGTGCAAGCATGTTATGCGCCAGATGGAAATCTTGATCAGGCAGAATGGATCAGCATTATAGAAAATAATGTCTTGGGCCCCAGCCAGCATCATATTGTTCAGATTTCAGCAAAGCAGATATTTACCCATGTCCGTTTGAATATTTATCCTGACGGTGGGATTGCACGTTTTAAGGTCTATGGTCAGGTAAAAATCAATCTGCAAGATAGTGATCAAATGCTAGATGTTTTGGCACTAGAACATGGTGGCCGTGTCGTTGCCTATAGCGATGCGCATTTTGGACATCCACGCAATCTGATTAATCCGGGACGTGGCATTAACATGGGCGATGGCTGGGAAACCAAACGGCGTCGTGCTCCAGGATTTGACTGGTGCATTTTGGCTTTAGGCGCCAGTGCCCGAATCGAGAAAATTGAAATTGATACCGCCCATTTTAAGGGAAATTTCCCTGCAGAGGTTTCTATTCAAGCCATCTATGTTGAGGATGCAACCGATGAGCAACTCATTCCACAAAGCATGTTCTGGCCTTTTTTGTTAGCAGCCCAACCTATGCAAATGGATCATATTCATCATTACATCAATGAAATTTTACAACACGAAAAAATTTCCCATATTCGTGTCAACATGATTCCGGACGGTGGCATCAGCCGGATTCGTCTCTGGGGAAAATTGGCTTGAGTGATCAATGATATGTCTATGCAAAGTATAAAAATACAGCCTTTAAGCACTGAAAGTTTTCTGCCTTTTGGAGAAGTCATTGCCTGTCAGGGTAATCATTATTTTCATATCAATGAGCAGCAGACTGAGCGTTATCATGCCCTGGCTGAAGTAGAAAGTGACACCAAGGTCGGACTGAGTATTTTTAGAAATATGCAAGCTACGGCAATTCCTTTTCAAATCTCAATGCTGGAAAGGCATCCTCTAGGATCACAGGCTTTTATTCCGATGCACGGCCAGCAATTTTTAATCGTTGTAGCGCCTGAACTTGATTATACACAGCCCGATATTAGTCAGATTCAGGTATTTATCAGTGATGGTTCTCAAGGGATAAATTATCGTGCCGGAACCTGGCATCATCCATTATTGACCCTTGAAGCACCCAGCGAGTTTGTCGTAGTGGATCGTATAGGTAGCGGATCAAATTGTGATGTTCATCCTTTTCCTGAAAACATCCAGATCGTATTTTAAACGCATTAAAAAAAGCCCTTTTATCAGGGCTTTTAACTTATTTCTTCATCACTTTGCCTAGAAGTGATATTTCACTAAAGCACTGACATTATTTTCATCGGCATTTGGGATACCGAATTTGTTGTTCCAGATAGAATGTTCAATCCCCAGATATAAATTGGTGTCTGGAGAAATGTGTTTACCGACATTCCATTTCCATTGGGTGGTCCAGTTCATCTCGCTGTCATGAGTATCTTCTTCTGTAGACCAGTCCAAGAAGCCATCCACCAGAAATTCTTCAGTTCCCAGTTTAATTGGCACGCCGTAGGTCAGTGTCAACTGGTAATCATCATCAATATTCTCATTATTCACGCGATAAAGATTAATGCTAGCATAGCGGAAATAGGGAATTTCCAGATCGAAACCTACGCCGTAGAGGAAGTTATCAAAACCTTCTCCACCTTCCCAGGTCGTTGAGACCAGTACATCTTTAACCGGGCCAAAGGCAAGTTTCTGGCCTGATACTTCTCCCAAGCTTAAACGTGGTGAAAATTCAAAATAACTGGATTTAAAGTCATCTGCGCCGCGCATACGGTCAATGAAGAAGAAGACATCTGCATATTTTATTTTTGCCGTATATTCAAAGGTCGCAGTCGCCTGTTTCTCATCGACCACCTCATAGTTTTCTCCATAAAGTCCGGTGACACTGAAGTCTTGCCAGATCGGTTTTGCCTGTGCGGATGCCGCACCCAATACAAGTAATGTTGCAGCAGTAAGTTGAGTGAATTTCATAAATAAGGGTCCCCAGTGGAATGAAAAAATCACATTCTGAATTAAGCAAAAACAAAGCCAACATTTTTAATTTTTGATAAAAAAAACAGCCCATTTTCCTGGACTGTTTTCATTCTGGTTTAAATTTTCTAATGTGGAAGCTTTGCCACAATTTCTGTAGTTGCTGTACTTTTATTTTTAAATAAGTTCAGATGATTGAACAACAGGTTGAGTAAAATGGCCATTAAGCAGGTTGAGCTAATCCCCGAATGAAACAAGGTTTGCACCCATTTTGGAAAGTTGGCATAAAAGGAATGATCAATAATGGGAATCATGCCGGCTGCAATAGCCGTCGCAACAATGATAAGATTTTTTTGCTCGTTATAATCAATTTTAGCCAAGGTACGAATCCCGCTTGCAGCGACTGTTCCAAAAAGTACCAGACCTGCACCACCTAATACCGGTACAGGAATGGCAGCAATCAAACGTCCCATAATTGGCAGTAAACCCAACACGACTAAAATCATGCCCCCAGCTGCGACCACAAAGCGGCTTTTAATTCCGGTAATCGCCACCAAGCCGACATTTTGCGCAAAAGCACTTTGCATGAATGACCCAAAAACAGGCGCCATCGCACTCGATAACATATCGGCACGCAAGCCATTCGAGATACGATCCGCATCCACTTTGGTACCTACAATCTCACCCACTGCAATGATATCTGCTGTGGTTTCAGTCATAATGACTAGCGTAACAATGAGCATGGAAATAATGGCGGTTAACTCAAAAGTCGGTAGTCCAAAGGCGAAGAAGCTAGGTACCTGGATCCAGCTACCAGTCGCAACTTTAAAGAAATCACCAAAACCGAATAAATAAGCCAGTACTGAACCTAAAACAATTGCCAGTAAAATAGACAAGCGACGAATAGCAGCATGTTGGCTCAAATTCAGGCAGACGACTAAAGCCAATGTCATCAGTGCCAGACCAATATTTTCGACACTTCCCCATTCTGGTGCCTTGGGATTGCCGCCCATCATCCAGCGGACTGCCACCGGTAATAAGGACAAACCAATGATAGTAATGACGCAACCGGTTACCACAGGTGGAAAGAAACGGATAATTTTGGAAAAATAAGGTGCGAGGAAAAAACCGATCAATGATGCGACAATGACTGCACCGTAGACGGCTTGCAAACCACCGCCTGTAGTCACAATCGCCACCATCGTTGCGACACCGGCAAAAGAAACCCCTTGCACCAAAGGTAGTTTTGCACCGATATATTTCACCCCAACGGTTTGCAAAATTGTGGCTAAACCACCGACAAATAGCGCCGCCGCAATCAATAATCCAATTTGATAAGCTTCTAGGCCGGCTGCTGTTCCCACGATTAAAGGTGGTGCAATAATTCCACCATACATGGTCAGTACGTGTTGCAAACCATAAGCTGCACTTTTCCCCGCACCTAAATATTCATGTTCAGGTGATATTGTTTTACTTTGTTCTGTCATTTTTCTCACCCTCAAAGTCTAAATATAAAATCAGCTTCCGCGATATGTGGAGTACGCGAATGGGCTGATCAGTAAAGGAATATGAAAATGCTGGGACGCATCTTTCACATAAAAATGAATAACTGCTTTAGGAAAAAAAGTTTCTAAACCCGAATTTTCAAAATAGGCAGATGTAAAGAACTCAAGACTATAGGCACCCGCTTTAAACTCGGTCATGCCGAAATCACTGACGCGGCCGTCTGCATTGGTTTTTGCTTCCCTAATCAGGCGACCGTCTTCAGCAAAAAGTCGAATGACCACGTCTGTCGCAGGTTTTCCCAGATGTGTATCTAAAATATGCGTGCTAATCATGCATGAAGCTCCTGAGCCAGTCGTGACAAGGCAATTTCTGCCAGTTGATGATGGACAATACGTTTCTCAATCTCTGGATCATTCAGCAAACGATAGTTCAGGGCTTGAAGGACGTCTTCACTGCTCAATCCAGCGGCTTTGATCAGAAAGATAAACCCATATTTTTTCTCATAGGCTAGATTGCCTTTAAGTAGAGCGAGCTGGGTATCGTCATCTGCTGTAATGCCGGATTGCTCACGATGGGAAAAGTCTTTTTCTATTTCACTCAATTCAGCCTGTGCCTGTTTTTCACCTATACGGGGATGATTATCCAGCGCAGCTTTAATCTCATCCCAGTTCCAGGTCGCTGCTTGTTGTTTCGCTGCATTCAAAACCTCCTCAAGCGATCCATAAGGACGCTTTGCGGCAAGCTCGCTAGACCAGCTGGGTATTTGCACACAGTGCTTTAAAAAGATCATCGCATCTTCTGCTGATGCTTGATTAAATTCAACAAGTTGCACTATTCAATCGCCTGTTTATATTGCTTGGTTATTTAAAACTGGTTTTGCAATAACAGTGCCAAAGCTGATGTGTTTGTTATTTTTATAAAGTACATGACTCAAAAAAGAGCATTAAACTGATCTTTTCCAATATATTTTATGATTATGGCGCATGATGTTGATACCAGTGCTCGGCAATATCCCCACGGCGGCAAATCCACACTTTGTCATGATTTTGAATGTAGTCCAGAAACTTTTGCAGGGCTTTAAAACGTCCCGGCCGTCCTAAAATACGGCAGTGCATGCCAATCGACAGCATTTTTGGCGCAGTTTCACCTTCGGCATAGAGCACATCAAAAGCATCTTTGAGATATTGATAAAACTGTTCCCCACTATTAAAACCGCCAGGTGAACTGAATTTCATGTCATTGCTATCCAGGCTATAAGGAATAATCAAATGTGGACGTGTTTCCCCCACCTGATTGGTCAAGGTGCTCCAAAATGGCAAGTCATCCCCATAGTAATCAGCGTCATATTTGATTTGAGGAAAATCAGCCAGAAGTTGACGGGTATTCGGACTGTCCCGACCGGTATACCAGCCGATCGGTGCTTCACCAAACAGGCTTTCCAGAACGCTGACCGCCTGATCCATATATTGGCGTTCCATTTCAATCGGCATGTCCTGATAATGTAGCCAGCGCTGACCATGTGAAACGACATCATAATCGGCTGCTTTAATCGCCTCTACCACATAAGGATTACGTACCAATGCCATGCCGACCCCAAAGATAGTCATCGGCAAACCACGTTTCTGGAACTCCTGATGAATCCGCCAGAAGCCAGCACGTGAACCATATTCGTACATCGAATCCATCGACATATGTTTGTCTGGAAAGCTGGCAGCACCAATAATTTCAGATAAAAACTGTTCTGATCCTGTATCACCATGTTCAATGTGGTTTTCACCACCTTCTTCATAATTCAGCACAAACTGTACCGCGACACGCGCGCCGTTTGGCCATTGCACTTTTGGTAGTTCGCCATGATAACCAATCAGGTCACGCGAATAAGGTGCACTGCGAATGCTCTCGATAAGTTCTTGTCCGCGTAAGTAGCTAGTCGTCACATCAATTCCTTGTGGATTCTGAGTAAATGATCAATGGTCTATACGCGTGATAAGCAATTTATGCGCCAAAGTAGAGCATTGAAATTGAGAGCACGCTTTTTAAAAAATATTTTCAGCGAGATTTAAGCTTAGAAATATCCCATCTCAATATTTGCGTGGTTGAACATAAAAAACCTGGAAAGATGCTTATTTTGTTTTTAATCGCTGGTCAGTGTTCTGATTTACGCAATCCTATGTCCTGTTAATTGAAATTTCATAGAACACATTGCTGTTTTATAGTCCAGCTAAAGGTCATGACACAGAACCCATTATGAATACAAATATCGCCGCTTTTAGTCCCGACTTACCAGTCCATATGACATTCGAGGAACATGACTGGCATCTTTTGGCTCAGTACTGGTATCCGATTGCACTTGCGCGTGATATTACAGATCAGCCAACAAGTAGCATACTGCTTGATATGCCGCTGGTGATTTATAAAATGAACGATGAACTGGTGGTGGCGAAAGATGCATGTCCGCATCGCGGTGTACCTTTAAGCTTGGGAAAAAATGACGGCCAAGGCGTGGTGTGTCGTTATCACGGTTTACGCTTTGGCAATGAAGGTAAATGCAACCGTATTCCTGCACATCCTCAGCATAAAATATCGGAACGTTTCCATTTGAAAACTTATGCTGCGGTAGAAAAGTATGGTCTGATCTGGTGTTCATTAAGCGCTACAAAAGATGCAGAACCTCATATTCCTAATATGCCTTTTTGGGATGATGCTGAGTATCAGCAACTGGTCTGCCCTCAGATAGACATTCAATGTTTTGCAGGAAGACAGCTCGAAGGTTTTATTGATGTGGCACATTTTGCCTGGGTGCATCCCGATACTTTTGGTGATCCGGAGGATGTAGAAGTTCCTGATTACAGTACGACAGAAACGGATGTTGGTTTTAATGCAGATTATATCAGTAGTGTGGGACGTTATCCGATCGGAACAGAGCAGCGTGGCCAGGAAGATTTTAAATGGTTACGTCATTTTGAAGTGAGCCTACCCTTTACTGCAACCCTTACGATTCATTTTCCGAATGATGCCAAGCAGGTCATCATGAATGCGGCTTCACCGATGACTGCACGTTCAACACGACTTTTTGCGCCTATTTGCCGCAATTATGATAAAGATTTACCGGTTGAAGATGCCTATGCATTCAATATGAAAATTTTCGAGGAAGATCGTGTGATTGTAGAAAATCAGAAACCTGAATATTTACCTCTGGATTTATCTTTAGAAGCGCATTTTCCGGCAGATCGGAGTTCAAGCATGTACCGAAAATTACTACGCAAACGGGGATTTAGTCCTTTATTTGCTGCTTAAAATTTTATTCAAAAGAAAAGCAGTTATAGGTAGTAAGGGCTAGATATCCCCAGATATTTAAAAAATTACAGGATTATTAAATTTATAAGCTATATGTCGATGTAGGTCTTTAGCCAAACTTATTTTTGGATGAATTGGGTTATATATTGATTTCTATGAGGATACATCTTGTTATATAGCCTCATAAGCCTTGTATTCTGGTGAAGATAAGGCCTTTTAGAACGATAAAGAACTTTAAGAAGATAAAATTAGTTTTTTATTAAAATAGATATATAATAAATAAAATCACTTTACTTTACTATTTTAATAAAATTATGGATCAATATTGCACACTGCAGATTTATCAGGAAGATGAATGGCTGGATTGCGCTATTGTTGAGATTGTCGGTCAACAACAAACTGGATGGCAAGCAGCCACGCGCACATCATATCTATTTGAATATGCTATTTCTTATATGAACCTAAGCGATGGGCATGCGCTAGCCTATCATTTACCAGTAAATGTGCAAAATACCTTGCAATCTACCTGGCCGGCCTTCCTGATGGATTTGTTACCTCAAGGTTATGGTCGTAAAGAATTACTCCGTCAGCTTAATTTTTCTGAAAATACTCAGGAACAAGCAGACTGGGCGCTTTTAAAAGCGGGTGCAGGCAATCCGATTGGTAATTTACGGATTAAAGAGGCTTATGAATGGCTACAGGGGCAGTTCCCTGTTCAGCAGAATCATGGCTTTAGTCTGGACCAAGTCGTAGAACGTCAAGAAAAATTTATTGAATCCTTGGCCTCTTATGGACTTTTTATTGCCGGTTCTTCTGGTATTCAGGGCGAGTGGCCAAAATTACTGCTGACCCAAGGTCACGATGACCTGTTCTATCTGGATCACACGCTGACAGATGATCAGGTCAAACAGCATTGGCTGGTGAAATTCAGTCGTGGCAGTGATCAGAATCTAGATAAAATTTTGATGCACGAAGCCTTATATATGAAAATTGCCCAATACCTGGGACTTCGTGTTCATCAGGAACTGGAGCTGCATGGTAAGACTTTATTTATTCCCCGATTTGACCGTAAAGTCAGCGATGGGAAGGTTGAAAGAATTGCCCAGGAAAGTATTGCTTCTCTGGGAGGAAAAGCCGGTTTTGGGGTAAGAATGACCCATAACCAGATCTGTAGCCTGTTGATGCAATGCTGTACTGAACCAAAACAGGAAATCTTTGAATATTTGAAGCGTGATCTTGCCAATGTCGCTTTAGGCAATAAGGACAATCATACCCGTAATACAGCGATTCAACGTTTCAATAATGGAATCATTCGACTAACCCCATTATTTGATTTTGCGCCGATGTGGCTACATCCAGATGGTATTGCCCGAACTACGCGTTGGGAGCGAGATGATCATGGTGGTATGCCAATTTGGCATTCAGTCATTGAACAGATCGCCGAAAGCACGATGATTGATCCAAAAGAAATCAAAGCGGTTTTAATCGAACAATTACCACTTTATCAGGGATTACTCGAGCACATGCAGTATCTGCAATTGGCACCTGAAATTCTGGAAAATAGCCAGTATCGAATTGATAATATTTGCCAACAATTGGAGGAGCTGAATTATGGATAAACGCTTCAAGCCACTGACTCCGATTCAACAGATGCAAAAGAGATTGTCTGTACTTGAAACCGTCAGTAACAATCCTGACTGGCCTTTTCATCAGGTTGCTCGCTTCATTCGTACCGAGTTGCACCTCACACTCAACGATATGGCTAAAATTACCAAGATTGCTCCCCAGACTCTACAGAAAATGGAACAACCTGAAGGCAATCCAACACTCAAGTCTATGCAGAAATTACTGGATGCTTTTGGTTTAAAGTTAGAAATCAGGGTTAAATCCTGATGATAATCTGATGCTTTAATTGATATTTAGGGGAATTTTAGAGAAGAAGAATGACTTAACAACTGAAAATATGCCCTCCTCCAATCTGTTTATTGAGTCCTTGCTCCATCGCAGGAATCCCGGTTTAAATTAAACACGGGATTCACTGGAGGCTGATATTTTCTCATCAGTTTTTTAATGAATAAGTTTACTTTTTAAACATCATTATGAAGAAATATCAACACAGAGATATTTCATTTCAAGGTATTCATCCATACCGAATTTAGACCCTTCACGGCCTAACCCTGATTGCTTGACTCCACCAAATGGCGCAACCTCATTAGAGATAGCTCCGGTATTGATTCCCACCATACCGTATTCTAAGGCTTCACCTACACGCCACTGACGTGCTGTACTTTGGGTAAATACATAGGTAGCCAGACCGAATTCTGTATCGTTCGCCATCTGAATTGCTTCTTCTTCAGTCTTGAAACGGAATAACGGCGCCAACGGTCCAAAAGTTTCTTCTTTTGCCACACGCATCTGCTGAGTAACTTCAGTCAGAAGCGTTGGCTCGAAGAATGTACCGCCCAGATTTGAGCGCTGTCCACCGGTTTTCACCTGTGCACCTTTGCTCACTGCGTCGGCAATATGTGACTGCACTTTTTCGATCGCAGCCTCATCAATTAATGGACCTTGGGTAGAAGCTTCATCACGGCCATCACCGACTTTTAGTTTGGCAACGGCAGCCACCAGTTTTTCTACCAGCGCATCATAAATGCCATCTTGTACATAAATCCGGTTCGCGCAAACACAAGTCTGTCCACTATTACGGAATTTACTGGCCATGATGCCCTGTACCGCCTGTTCGAGATTGGCATCATCAAAGACCAGAACTGGCGCATTGCCACCAAGTTCTAAGGACAGTTTTTTGATGGTCGGCGCACATTGCTGCATCAGGATACGACCGACTTGAGTTGAGCCGGTAAAGCTTAACTTTTTCACGGTTTCGCTTTCACATAAGACCTGACCCACTGCAACCGCATCACCACTGACATGCAGCAATACATCTTGTGGCAAACCTGCGCGCAAGGCCAAAACTTCAAGCGCATAGGCGGTTAAAGGCGTTTGTTCAGCCGGTTTAACCAGCATAGAACAGCCAGCAGCCAGAGCTGGCGCGGCTTTACGGGTAATCATCGCCGCCGGAAAATTCCACGGTGTAATGGCCGCTGTCACCCCAATCGCCTGCTTAATGACCAATAACCGTTGATGGGCAAGCGTTGGAGTCAACACGTCACCATCAATACGGCGTGCCTGCTCAGCAAACCAGCGGATAAAGGAAGCAGCATAACCGATTTCACCCCGTGCCTCAGCCAGTGGCTTGCCCTGTTCAGCAGTCAGGATCTGAGCCAGGGACTCTTTATGTTCCTGCATCAGATTGAACCAGGCCCAAAGCACATCCGCACGTTCAAGTGCTGTCTTGGCTTTCCATGTTTTCTGTGCTTGCTGAGAACGAGCAATCAGCTGTTCTACAGATGTCCGGTCATGGGATTTCACCCAGGCCAAAGTGGCTTGGGTTGCTGCATCTTTGACTTCAATATATTCATCCGTGGCAGGCTGATCGAAGCTGATATCAGGATGCTGTAATAAATCTCTATATTGCGCTTGAAGCATGATCATTACTCTTTCATTAGGCTGCAACAGACATTGCAAACCCTTGTTTCAAGATAGCCAATCCCGCACGGAACTGTTCTGCCGGAATCGTGAGCGGGTATAGGAAACGGATTACATTACCATAACGACCGCAGGTCAGGATTAACAGACCATTTTGCATGGCATGGTTTTGTACAGCTTTTGCCTGTTCCGCAGTTTCCAGCTCAACCGCCACCATTGAGCCCAGTGCACGAATATCTTTGACCATGCTAGAAGACATTTTCAGTTCATGTAAAACATCAACCAGTTCTGCGCCTAGACCATTCGCTCTTTCACAAAGACCTTCTTCTTCAATGATATCCAGTACCGCATGGGCAGCCGCAACAGCAACCGGGTTACCGGCATAAGTACCGCCCAATCCACCCGGATTTGGTGCATCCATCACTTCAGCACGACCCACAACGCCTGAAATCGGGAAACCGCCGCCCAGACTCTTTGCCATCGTAATCAGATCTGGCTTGGTCTCATAATAATCCATCGCAAACAGTTTACCTGTACGCGCAAAACCAGACTGTACTTCATCAGCAATCAGTAAAATGCCGTTTTGATCGCATAGCACACGCAAGCGTTTCAGGAATTCTGCTGGCACCACATTAAAACCGCCTTCACCTTGTACAGGCTCAAGCACAATTGCTGCTACGTCATGCGCAGCAATATCTTCTGCGAAAATATCTTCGATGCTTTGCATTGCATCATCAACACTAATGCCTTTGGATTCCACCGGATAACGGGCATGGAAAACACCACCAGGCATCACCCCAAAGTCGCGTTTATAAGGTGCAGTTTTACCGGTCATGGCCATCGTCATGAATGAACGGCCATGAAAACCATTACCAAAAGTCACAATGCCATGACGGCCAGTATGGGCACGGGCAATTTTAACTGCATTTTCGACAGCTTCAGCACCAGTCGAAAAGAATGAGGTTTTTGCAGCACCTTGGATGGGAGCGCGTGCATTGATACGTTCTGCCAGAGCAACGTAGCTCTCGTATGGTACAACCTGATAAGCCGTATGGGTAAATTTGGTTAATTGTTCAGTGACCGCAGCAATAATTTTAGGGTGACGATGGCCAGTATTCAGTACGGCGATCCCGCCTGCAAAGTCGATATATTGATTGCCTTCTGCATCCCAAATGGTCGAGTTTTCTGCTTTTTCCGCGTACCATTGACACATGACCCCAACACCACGTGGTGTTGCCTGCTGTTTACGTGCATTCAGTGCTGAGTGTTTACTGTCCATTTTGTATCCTCATTCTTGATTCATACGTTGTAAATTTTGCTATCCGGATCTTGGGATAGAAATTTGCCAAAGACTGGCTGATATGGTTCATTTTGCGCTTTTATACGTATGAGACGAGAGCCACTTTGCAGCAGATGGAAGGAGCCAATTGGTCTATTTAAAACGAGTAAAATAGTCAAAATATAAAATTATTTTATTTATAAACAGTTATTTATATTTTTAATAAAAATTGGCTCCTTTTTAAATAAAGAAGCCAATTTAAAAATCCATTGCAAAAATTTAGGATAGGTCATCATGGATTAAATCCAGTCGGTTTAATCAATTAATCCATGTTGCAAAAACTTCGCTTAACCCGGATAGATGCCGCGTTCCTGACGCGCCATTAAAATCCGCTCACAGGCCAGAATATAAGCGGCTGTACGCAAAGAACATCCGGCCTGGACTGATTTTTGCCATACATCCTGTACCGCATTTTTCATGCTGGCATCCATACGCTGATTAATCTCTTCCTCGGTCCAGAAATAACTGGCCAAATCCTGAACCCATTCAAAATAGCTGACCGTCACGCCACCTGCATTACAGATCACGTCTGGCACCACGGTAATATGACGCTCACTCAGAATTTCATCCGCTTCAGTCAAAGTGGGACCATTGGCACCTTCCAGAATCATTTTGGTCTGAATATTTTGCGCGACCTGAGTATTAATCACACCTTCCAACGCTGCCGGAATAAAGACTTCGGCAGGAATGGTCCAGAAAGCTGATGCAGAAATTTCATCGCTGGCAGAAAATCCCTGAATTTTATGATGGGTATTTGAGTATTCAAGCAGTTTTTTAATATCAATCCCCTGTTCCTGATACAGGGTGGCAGAATGGTCCTGAACACAGATCACTTTGCTGCCATTTTCCTGGAAAAGCAGCGCAGCTTCACTACCGACATTACCAAAGCCCTGTACACAGACCCGGGCATTTTTTAAATCTAGACCAATTTGCTGAGCAACTTCACGACCGCTAATAAACACACCACGGCCTGTGGCTTTACTGCGGCCCAAAGATCCCCCTAAATGAACCGGCTTTCCGGTCACTACACCAGTAATCGTAGAACCTGCATTCATGGAAAAGGTGTCCATCATCCAGGCCATGATTTGCGGATTGGTTCCAACATCTGGTGCAGGAATATCTTTTTACGGTCCAATAATTAAATTGATTTCTGCCGTATAACGTCGGGTCAAGCGTTCCAGTTCGCGTTTGGAAAGCTGGCTCGGATCGACTCGCACACCGCCTTTGGCTCCACCAAAAGGTAAATTTAGAGCAGCACATTTGATTGTCATCCAGGCTGACAGAGCCATCACCTCATCCAAATTGACATCTGGATGAAAACGCACACCGCCTTTGCCCGGACCGCGGGTTAAATTGTGCTGAACACGATAGCCTTCAAAATGCTGAACCGTACCATCATCCATAATGACCGGGACATCGACAATCAAACTGCGCTTTGGGCGTCGCAGCATATCCAGTCTTTCACTCAGTTCACCCAGATAAGGCGCTACTTTATCCAGTTGCTTAAGATAATTGTTCCAGGCCGTTGTACCTTGCTCGGTGTAGGTCAATCCTTTCATCATCATGTTCATTCTATGATCCTTTTGTTATATGCAGTCGTATGTCCTGGCGGCTGCAACACATCTCTATTCGGCTGTTATGGCAATCATTGCTTGATTCAGGTCTTAGTTCAGCGAGCTCCAAACAAAATCAGTGTCTAGATTTTCCGCTTTAGTTTTAATCGGTATCTGTGTATATTGCCTGCCCGCCTGTATGCTCGCATTCAAGCCGCAGGTACATGATCAAAACGCATACAAGACACTTTACAATGACTGCCTGATCAGACTATTTTGCACCTAGCAATACCGCTCTCACGAGAGCCATTTCAAATTTGTAGGAGAGAGCCAATTGCGTAGCTTGCTTGGAGATTATTTACTGCAGCGATTGCAGCAAGATGTCACAGGAACATTACAGATGCGCCTGTTCCGCTGCTTGCGTAACGCGATTATTGATAGCGTATTGGCTCCCAAAACCCGCTTGCCTGCATCGCGTGATCTGGCCAAAGAAATTCAGGTATCACGTAATACGGTTTTAAATGCCTATGAACAGTTACAGGCACAGGGCTATGTTGATGCCCGTACCGGCCAAGGTACCTGGGTGGTAGAGAAATTACCCGAATCCTTTTTGGTGAAGGCAGAACAAAGCTCTGCTGCGGTTTCGGAAAAAAAAGCGCAGCAAAATTACAATCTGTCGCAACGCGGTTCCTACTTGCTCGGCTATTCCGCAGCCTCGCCTTATCAATGGGGAGCCTTTGTACCGGGCGCACCCGATGTGACCGAATTTCCGCATCATATTTTCAGCAAAATCCAGACGCGTTTGAGCCGTGAACCTCAAGTTAATAACCTGATTTACAGCAATGCCGGTGGCTCTCTGGAACTGCGTCAGGAGCTGGCAGAATATCTGAAAATTGCCCGTTCAGTGCAGTGCGATGCTGATCAGATCATTATTACCGAAGGCACCCATCAGGCGATTGATTTGGTCTCGCGTACTTTAAGCGACATAGGCGATGAGGTCTGGATCGAAGATCCGGCCTATTGGGGCGCGCGTAATATTTTACGAATTAATGGCGTCAATCTACGTTCCTTACCGGTCGATCAGGAAGGGATTATCCCCGATCTACATCCCAAAAAACCGCCTAAGCTGATTTTTGTGACGCCGTCGCATCAATATCCTTTAGGTTCACACTTAAGTTTAGAACGGCGCAAACAGTTAATTGCACTCGCACGCCAGCATAATAGCTGGATTGTTGAAGATGACTATGACAGCGAGTTCAGGTTCTCGGGCCAGCCTTATCCTTCTTTACAAGGTTTGGAGCCGGATTCTCCAGTGATTTATATGGGGACGTTCAGTAAGACGATTTATCCGGCCCTGCGTATTGGCTATTTAGTGGTACCAAAACAGCTCTTTTCTTCATTGCGAATTGTAGCTTCGGAACTTTATCGTGGTGGTCACTTAATCGATCAGCAAACACTGGCTGAATTTATCCGTGAAGGACATTATGAAGCGCATATCCGACGGATGCGTTTATTGTATGGCAAACGCCACGCTTTTTTAATTGACCTGATTCGCCGACATTTAGGTGAAGATTTTCTGCATGAATACAATACCGCCGCCGGTTTGCATCTGATTTTAAAATTGCCCAGCAGCAGTGATGATGTCTTGATTGCATCCAAAGCGCTTGAACTAGGAATCAAGGTCAGAGCCTTATCGCAATACTATACCAAACATTATTCCACCCGGCAGAAAGGATTATTACTGGGCTTTGCCTGTGTGAGTGAACAGGAAATTCTGGTGGCTTTCGGGATATTGTTAAAGTGCTTGCGCGAGCATGGGATCCGCACTTTAACTTAGTAAAAACTCAGGGATCAATACAATTATATTTTTAAAATCAAAAAGCTTTTAATTTATTTTTAAAGGGAACGTAAACCTGCTTTTAGCCTGATATTTTAGGTAGGCTTTATTTTTCTGTAAATATTGCCTGCTTATATTTTTTATCTCTTAAGCCAATTGGCTCCTTTGAATTGCTCAAAAATGGCTCTCGTCACTTTACAACAAAAAAGAGAAATTAACCGCATACATGAACAGCATGTAACCGTACTTTAATCAAAGTGTGATCCTGTCTATAGGGCTACAAGGATTCATTTTATTAAGATTAACTTAATATTGGTCAAGCACTGATGAATTCGGTTACAGTTTCAAAGGATAAGCTAGCGTAAGCCAAATAAGGAATTTTATTGCCGCTACGCTATTGATATTAAGGGAAATTATATGGCAGAACATCAACATTTCTCCAATTCCGAATCATCAAACGGCTTAAAAAACGGACTTAAATCACGCCATCTCACCATGATTTCAATTGCGGGTGTCATTGGTGGAGCACTCTTTGTCGGCTCCGGTAATGTCATCTATTCTGCAGGACCGGCTGCACTCATTGCCTATACTCTAGGTGGACTATTAGTTTTACTCATCATGCGTATGCTGGGAGAAATGGCGGTACTGAATCCCGACAGTGGTTCATTTTCAACCTATGCGGATCGTGGAATCGGGCGCTGGGCCGGATTTTCTATCGGCTGGTTATACTGGTCTTTCTGGACGTTGCTCATGGGCTGGGAAGCCTTTGTCGCCGGGAAAATCCTAAATAGCTGGTTTCCATTTATCCCGATCTGGGGCTATATGCTTCTGGTCACTGTAGCACTGGTCTGGATTAACCTCCGTGACGTAAAAAATTTTGGTGAATTCGAGTTCTGGTTTGCCCTGATCAAAGTCATTGCCATTGTACTGTTCCTGGTATTTGGCAGCTTGGCTGTGATGCACCTGTGGCCTTGGGGCGATGCCTCTATGCTCGGTGGTACAACTCATCTAACCGCTCAAGGCTTTATGCCCAATGGCTTTTCATCGGTGATCACTGCCTTACTGGGTGTAATGTTTGCTTATATGGGAGCAGAGATTGTCACCGTAGCAGCAGCTGAAACCAAAGATCCAGCCAAGGAAATTCGTAAGGCCGCTAATTCAATTGTATGGCGTATCATTTTATTCTATGTCGGTTCAATGTTGATTACGGTTTGCCTGATTCCACACAATAATCCTTTATTGAAAGATCCGACCTGGGGTACGTATAGCGTAGCGCTTACTGCACTCGGTATTCCAGAAGCACGCCATATTGTTAATTTTGTCGTGCTCACCTCGGTATGTAGCTGCTTTAACTCCGCACTTTATACCTGTTCACGCATGGTCTATTCCCTCTCGAAACGTGGAGATGCACCAAAGAGTTTCGGTTTAACCAACCGCAATAACAGCCCATGGGTAGGTGTCATCTTTTCAAGCCTGTTTTCTTTCGTGGCGATTTATCTGACTGCCACCGAAAGTATGAATATTTATGATGTCTTGATGTTAGCGACTGGTACCGTATCTTTATATGTCTATCTTGCTATTGCCATTTCTCAGCTTAAGTTACGTAAAAAACTGGAAGCTGAAGGACAAAATATTCCATTCAAGATGTGGTTATTCCCATGGCTCACTTATCTGGTCATTATCTTTATTGTCGGCGCTTTAATTACCATGATTATTGAAGGAACCTATTTTAAAGAAGTGGTTTATACCAGTGTGCTTGCATTATTTATTGTGGGCTTAGGCATCTGTGCACAAAAGTTTAACTGGGGTAAAGCCTCAGCCAAAAAGGAAAAGGCAGCACAGGCCAGAATTAATTTAAGTGATAATCTTTAATTTATTTCTATAGAAATTTTTTAAACACATCAGAATGAATAAATAAATGGAGAGTTAAAAAACTCTCCATTTATTTTATATACAAGCCCAGTAAAAAAGGCCTATGTATGTCTAGATTTTAAATCTCCGTTGATACCTCACCTTTCCTAATCAAATTTCACCTTTCAAGACCACCTCAGCTATCAAAGTGTAGCCAGAAGCTGTTTCATCAGCTTTTTCTGTTCTGGTTGCTCAACCTGATCCGTTTCAACGAATAATTGATAAATCTCGAATACATTCTGTTATGAAATGTTGAGTCCAGCCTCATTTTGCCTAAAAGCTTCTAATATATTTTTTCTTATATGGCCACAATCATTGGAATTGGAAAAGATATGAATCATTATCCTGAAACCCCAGCTTCAACTGAAACACAAGACCATCAACCGGGTGTGCAAACCAAAATGGACCCTGCACCGGAAATTATTAAACCGCATTATAAAGGCAGTGAAAAATTAAAAGGCAAAGTTGCCTTGATTACTGGTGGTGATAGCGGAATTGGCCGTTCTGTATCGGTCTTATTTGCTCGCGAAGGTGCCGATATTGCCATTTGCTATTTGGATGAAGATCAGGATGCACGGGACACCAAAAAAATGGTGGAAGATGAAGGCCGCCGTTGTCTGCTGATTCAATGTGATTTACAAGATCAAGATGAAATCAAGAAAATGGTGGAAAAGACCCTTCAGGAATTTAAAACGATTAATATTCTGGTCAATAATGCCGGGGTTCAATACCCGCAAGAAAGTATTACCGATATCTCGCCCGAGCAATTACTTAAAACATTTAATGTGAATATTCTATCGATGTTCCACCTGACTCAGGCGGTGATTCCGCATATGCAAGAAGGTGATAGCATTATCAATACGACGAGTATTACCAGTTATCATGGTCATGACCAGCTGATTGACTATGCGAGTACGAAAGGTGCCATCACCACATTTACCCGAAGCCTTTCCACCAATTTATTGAAAAATAAAACCGGCATTCGTGTCAATGGGGTCGCGCCAGGTCCCATCTGGACACCATTGATTCCGAGCAGCTTTGATGAAGAACAGCTCAAAGATTTTGGTAAAAGCACCCCAATGGGTCGTATGGGCCAGCCGAGTGAAGTAGCACCGGCGTATTTATTCCTGGCCAGTGAAGAAGCCAGCTATATTTCAGGTCAGGTGATTCATGTGAATGGCGGCAGTATTATTAACGGCTAATCTGGCACAGAAGATAGCGGTTCTAGCTGACCGTTATCTTCATCTATTTAATCTTTAGATTTTCATATTTTAAAAAATTAGGTTTTTATAAAATGATTCCAACAAATACTTACCCTTGTAAAAATAAGCTCTTGTTATAGTAATTTCAGCCAAACCTGATGAGGATATTAAGATGCCTAGAGGTGACAAATCAGCTTATACCGATAAGCAGAAACGGCAGGCCAAACATATTGAAGAAAGCGAAAAAGCGCGTGGGCATTCTGAAGAAGAAGCCGAACGTATCGCTTGGTCGACGGTCAATAAACAAGACGGTGGCGGCAAGAAAAAGAAAACGTCCCCCTAAATAGAATTCATGTCGATGAAAGTATGGGACAGATACAAAGACCCTCTATAATTAAATTATAGAGGGTCTTTTACCATCAGCTTTAAGTAATATTTTCGATACGCTGCTGAGTCCATGCTGGCCAGAGCTTTTCCAGTGTTTGTTCAAATTTTGCATTTTCGGTTCGCCATTGTGGATTTTTGTCCTTATCAATAATCAGCGCACGAACCCCTTCAATAAAATCGCCCTGCTCTAACCAGACATCCTGCAAGTCCCGTTCTAGCTGCATACATTTTTCCAGCGACAAATTCTGTCCGGCTTGCTGTAACTTCAGGCTGGTCTGTTTTGCCATCACCGGACGCTGCTGCAAAATGGTCAGCATTTTATTGGCCCATTCCTGATTAGTTGCACTACTTGCATGAGCAAGGCTCTGTTCAATCTCCTCCAGGTGTTGATAGCCAAAATGCTGATTAATCAGATCTGCACGTTTTTGCAGCTCGCTTTCTACCGGATGCGTAATATAGGAACTAATGATCTTTTGAATCTCAATCGGGTTTAATACCGGTGCTGCAATCAATGCTGCTTCTAATTCAGCAAAACGCTCACTCGGCACATGATAATCCACCAGATCCAGATACAGCGCATCACTGCTACTGATTTGCTCACCAGTCAATGCCATATAGACACCGACTTCATCCAGTCGGGACAGAAAATGGGTAGCACCGACATCGGGGAAAAAACCAATCGCAGTTTCTGGCATGGCAAAACGTGATTTTTCACTCGTAACTTTGATATGACAGGCTTGAGCCAATCCAAAGCCTCCGCCCAGTACATAGCCATCCATCATCACGATCACGGCCTTTGGAAAATTACGCAAGGTGCTCAGCATCTTATATTCAGTGGCAAAAAAATCCTGATATTGGGTATTGCCGGCCTGATAGCTGTCATACAGATAGCGGATATCTCCTCCGGCACAGAACGCCTTGGGACTGTTGGAATTGATCAGAACCGCTTGTACCTGTGGTTCATGCAGCCACTGATCGAGTTGCGCCTGAATGCCCTGAATCATCGCCAGGGTTAAGGCATTTAAATGGCTGGTGCGGTCCAGGCTGATAATGCCCAGCCCCCCTGCGACCCGAATCGCTAAATTATTTTCATCACTCATTCTTTTTGTTCCTATTATGAATTTCTTATTGATGGGTAAATTTGGCTGGGCGTTTTTCCACAAAGGCCTGCATGCCTTCCTTTTGATCGGAACCTGCAAAAATGGAATGGAATACCCGGCGTTCAAAGCGCAGGCCTTCAGCCAGGCTCACTTCAAAGGCCCGATTAATTGATTCTTTAATCATCATCACGGCAGTAAGCGACTTTTCAGCAATTTTCTCGGCAGCTTGCAGGGTTTGTTCCAGCAATTCTTCCTTGGCAAAAACCCGAGCGACCAAACCACTTTGTTCCGCTTCCTGCGCCCCCATCTGCCGTGCAGTCAGGCACATTTCCATGGCTTTGGCCTTACCAATCGCCAAGGTTAAACGCTGGGTCCCGCCAATGCCGGGCAACACGCCTAAGGTAACTTCAGGCAAACCAAATTTTGCATTATCAGCGCAGTAAATAAAGTCGCACATCAATGCCAGCTCGCAACCACCACCCAAGGCATAGCCGCTCACTGCGGCAATTAAAGGTTTACGGCGCTGCGCAATCCGGTCGGCCAGACTAAAAAAATCGTCCAGATAAATTTGCGGAAAATTCAGATCTGCCATTTCTTTAATATCGGCACCAGCAGCAAAAGCTTTTTCCGAACCGGTAATCACGATACAACCAATTTCGGGGTCTTTTTCCAGCTGATCAAGAGCCTGATTGACCTCGACAATCAGCTGGTTATTCAGTGCATTTAACGCCTGAGGACGGTTTAAGGTAATCAGTCCAACACCGTTACGTTGTTCGAGTAAAATGGTTTGCCATTGCATGATAAAAATCCTTTTTAATTCCTTATAAACTGCGTGCAATCACCAGACGCTGAATATCGCTGGTGCCTTCATAGATCTGACAAATCCGCGCATCCCGATAGATGCGTTCAATCGGAAAATCTTTCAGATAGCCATAGCCACCAAAAATTTGTAGCGCCTTGGAACACACGCGTTCGGCCATTTCCGAAGCAAATAGTTTGGCCATGGAGGCTTCAGTCAAACAGCTTTCGCCAGCTTCCTTTTTACGTGCAGCAAAATGAACCAGTTGGCGTGCTGCTTCAATTTCAGTCGCCATACTGGCCAGCCTGAACGAAATCGCCTGCTGTTCAAAAATCGGTTTGCCAAAAGCCACGCGATCATGCGCATAGGCCGTTGCTTCTTCTAAAGCGGCACGCGCCAAACCAACGGCTTGTGCTGCAATACCGATCCGCCCGCCTTCCAGATTGGCCAAGGCAATTTTTAAACCTTCGCCTTCGGCACCGAGTCTTAAACTTTCATGAATGCGGACATCGGTTAAGGCAATCTGACAGGTATCCGAAGCATGCAGGCCGAGTTTTTCTTCCACCCGAATCACTTCATAGCCAGGTGTGTCGCGCGGCACTAAAAATGCACTCATGCCTTTTTTGCCCGCGCCTGGATCAGTCACTGCAAACACAATAATCATCCCGGCATTGTGCCCTGAGGTAATAAACTGTTTGGCGCCATTCAGAATGTAATGATCGCCATCCTTGACCGCCCGGGTTTTAATCGCGGCAGCATCCGATCCGGTATGTGGTTCGGTTAAGGCAAAGGCACCAATCATTTCACCTTGGGCCAAAGGCTTTAGAAATTGCTGCTTTTGCTGTTCCGTGCCGAACTTGAAAATCGGCACACAACCCACCGAGTTATGTACGCTCATAATCGCGGATGTTGCACCATCGGCCGCAGCGACTTCTTCCAAGGCCAGAACATAAGCCAGCGTACCTGTGCCCGAGCCGCCCCATTCTTCCGGAATCAGCATGCCTAAAAAACCCAGCTCTCCCATTTGGGCCAAGGCATCTTTGGGAAAGATGCCTTTTTGATCCCACTCGCTGGCAAAGGGTTTAATCTGTTCCTGGGCGAAGCTTTTGGCCATATCCTGAATCAGGTGTTGTTCTTCCGTTAATTGCATCGATGCTTCCTTCAATCTCTTTATTTAATCTTCTTATTCAATCTGTTGGCTTTATGAGCTTATGCAGTTTTGGATTGCTGCTTGTTGATTTCCTGATTGCGCAGTAAAAAGCGTTGAATTTTACCGCTTGGGGTTTTCGGCAATTCGGTCACAAATTCAATCAGACGCGGATAGGCATGCGCAGATAAACGCTTTTTCACAAATTGACCCAGCTCTTCCTGCAGCTCGGCAGTTGCAGGAGAATGACCAGCCAGAATCACAAAGGCTTTAATGATTTCGGTCCGCTCGGGATCCGGTACGCCAATCACCGCCGCTTCAATCACGGCATCGTGTTCCAGCAAGGCACTTTCCACATCAAACGGCCCCACCCGATAGCCCGAGGTAGTAATGACATCATCACTACGTCCCACAAAACTCATACTGCCATCGGCATGAATTTCCGCGGTATCTCCGGTTAAATAGTAGTGGTCGACAAAGGGAGATTTACGGCTTTCTTCATAGCCAGAGAACCACATCATCGGAGATTGGCTGATATCAACCGCTAAGATTCCCGGGACGTCAGCTGCTAATTCATGCCCCTGTTCATCGACAACGGCAATTCGGTAACCCGGGCTGGCAAAGCCTGCCGAACCTGAACGGACCGGATGTTCCAAAGCATGATGATTACACACCACCATCCCGACTTCGGTCTGGCCATAATGGTCATAAATCGGCACATCTAGCACCTCTTTAAACCAGCGGATCACTTCCGGATTTAACGGTTCTCCCGCACTGCTGACAACACGTAACTTACCGCGTAGTTTTGCCATTTGAGCAGGATCGGCCGCCATCATCATGCGATAAGCAGTCGGTGCACCAGCCAGATTGGTAATGCCATATTCCTTGACAATTTCGCAGACACTTTCCGCACTGAAAGTGCCTTCATAAAACAGGGTCGAGTGTCCAAGCATTAAGGGACCGGTAATACCGTAGTACAAACCGTAGGCCCAGCCGGGATCCGCAATATTCCAGAAAGCATCTTCAGGAGTTAGACCAATCGCATTTTGCATATAGCTTGCAAAAGCAATCAGCGCTTTTAAAGGGACTTTAAGAGGTTTCGCTGGTCCAGTAGTACCGGAGGTAAACATCAATAAAAATGGATCATCGACATTCAGGATTTCCAGCTCACAAGCTTCAGCCTGACGGTTTAATACCGTCCAGAAGCTGAGGTCGTGCGGATAGCGCTCTGCCTCAGTTTCGGCATGTACCGTCACAATCGGTGGACAGTTGCTGATCTCGGATAATTTGTCCCGATTCGCCAGATCAGTCACCACCAGCTTGCTTTGCGCCAGCTGAATACGATGCTCGATGGCTTTGGGACCAAAGGCCGTAAATAAGGGTTGATAGACAGCACCAATCCGCCAGGTTGCCAAAATAGTAATGATCAACTCGGGAGTACGTGGTAATAATCCGGAAACGCGGTCGCCTTTACCAATGCCTTGAGACTTTAAAAAGTTGGCAAACTGGCTGGAATATTTTTTGAGTTCGGCAAAACTATATTGTTCTTTTCTGCCATCTTTACCATGCCAGTATAAGGCAATGGCATCGGAATCGGCATGACGGTCACAGCATTCATAACAGGCATTTACTGCCTGCATGGAACCGGAGAGATACTGGCTTGCAACCGTATTTAAATCAAAGTCTTGAACCGTTGTTTGATAATCTAACATGTTAAACCTCAGCCTGAATTTATCGTTATTACTGACAAGGTGTAATTATTGAAGCGAATCCTTGCTCCATCTGAATCTTTTAAGTTTTAAGCATTTGGCGTGGTGTATTGATGCATGATGCTGGAGAAGTCCAGATGGGCATCTCCTTCCTGACAGAGCTGTTGATAGAGTTTTTGTACCATGCTGCCGAGTACAACCGGCTGATCCACCTGTTGCGCTGCATCGACCGCCAAACCTAAATCTTTGAGCATCAATTGTGCGGCAAAACCGTCGGTATAACCCCGCGATGACGGTGCATTGGCACAAATATCGGGCCATGGATTATAAATTTCAGAACTCCAGCAACGTCCAGTGGAGCTGTTGATTACCCCAGCCAGCGCCTGCGGATCAATACCCAGTTTGGCTCCGAGTGCCATCCCTTCTGCTACCGCAGTCATGGAAATGCCCAGAATCAGGTTATTACAGATTTTTGCTACCTGTCCTGTTCCCACCGCACCACAATGCACCAGATTTTTACCCATACAGCCGAGAACTGGTTTGACCGCCTCAAAGGTGGCATCATCTGCACCGACCATAAAGGTTAAAGTGCCATCTTTGGCACCTAAAGTACCGCCGGATACCGGTGCATCACAGACGCGAATCTGCTTGGCCTGCGCTGCTGCGGCAACCTCCTGAATGGTTTGCGGGTCAATGGTGCTGCTGTCGATACATAAGCTGCCCGCTTGAAGCACCTCCAGAATACCGTGTTCACCTAAATAGACTTCACGCACATGCTTGGCGGCGGGCAACATGCTGACCACGATCTCCGCCTGCTTCGCGACAGCTTGTGGACTGTCGCAGACGATACCGCCCCCTTCTGCAAAATGCTGTAAAGCCACTGCACTTAAATCATAACCAAAAACCTGATGACCGGACTTGAGCAAGTTTTGCGCCATGGAGCCGCCCATATTGCCTAAACCAATAAATGCAATCTTCATGCTGATGCTCCTTAACGCAGACTGATCGTGGTATTAACACCTGTGGTTTCCTGGTCATCTTCAAACCAGCGGCTGGTAATGGTTTTGGTCTGGGTATAGAACTGCACCGCCTGTTTGCCATAAGGACCTAGATCACCCAGTTTTGAACCGCGTGAACCGGTAAAACTGAAGAAAGGCACAGGGACAGGAATTGGAATGTTGATGCCCACCTGACCGATATCAATCTGGTTCTGGAAGGTACGTGCCGTATTGCCATTCTGGGTGAACAGTCCCACGCCATTACCAAAGGGATTGGCATTAATCAGCTCAATGGCCTGCTCTAAAGTATCGACATGCATGATCGCCAGTACCGGGCCAAACACTTCTTCTTTATAAATGCGCATATCGGTCGTAACCTGATTAAAAATCGTTGGCCCGACAAAATTGCCTTTTTCATAGCCTGGAACCTGTACATCACGACCATCCAGCAGCAGTTCAGCGCCTTGTTCAACGCCACTGTTAATTAAATCGATCACACGTGCTTTGGCACGGGTTGAAATCACCGGTCCCACATCGGTATTCGGTTCATGTCCGGCATTCACCTTTAAGGTTTTGGTTTTATTGACCAGTTCATCGACCCAGTGCTTGGTCTCACCGACCATCACCGCCACCGAAAGTGCCATACAACGCTGACCTGCTGCACCAAAAGCTGCACCGACCAACGCATTTAAGGTCTGTTCTTTATTCGCATCTGGCATTACCACGACATGGTTTTTAGCGCCCATCATAGACTGCACACGCTTGCCGTGCTGGCCTGCCAGGTTATAGACATGCGTACCGACCGCGGTTGAACCAACAAAAGAAATCGCTTTAATGTCGCGATGGGTACACAGTAAATCGACCACTTCTTTGCCGCCATGTACTACATTCAGTACGCCAGCCGGTACACCGGCTTGAATCGCTAACTCAACCAGCATCATGGTCGATAGCGGATCCTGTTCTGAGGGTTTTAATACAAAGGTATTGCCGCAGACAATCGCCATCGGGAACATCCACAGTGGAATCATCGCCGGAAAGTTAAACGGGGTAATTCCTGCACAGACACCCAATGGTTGCTGCAAGGTATAGGTATCGACACCGCGTGCCACACCTTCAATATACTCACCCATTTGTAGTGAACCGATCGAACAGGCATGCTCCACCACTTCCAGACCGCGCTGAATATCACCTTCGGCATCGGCCAGAGTTTTCCCCTGTTCTGCTGTTAAGACCTGGGCAATACTTTTTAAATTCGTACGAATCAGATCCTGCAGCTTCAGCATGATGCGCATGCGTGCCTGGATCGGGGTTTGGCGCCAGCTGGTAAAGGCATTTTGCGCAGCCGCAATCGCAGCATTGACTTCTTCTGTAGTAGCAAATGGCACCTGCCCCAAGACTTCCTGAGTGGCAGGATTAACAATATCTTGCCAATGGCTGGTTTTTGATTCGACAAATTCACCATTAATGAGAAGTTTTGCGGTGGTGAATCCGGTACTTTGCTGTGGATGAGAAATGGCGTTCATGGTCGCTCCGTGCTGGTTTGTTATTGTCGTTGTATCTGCCTTTACTGGCTTTTATTTAACGTATAATTTTTACGCTGTTTCAGCAGACTAACAAAGAACACTTTGACCACCAATAGAAAATGATGCACGATGATTGTGCAAATTTGCACAGGGATTTAACAGGATGTTAAATAGAAGATGAAAGTGGATTGGGATCATTTACGTTTCTTTTTAGTTTTGGCACGTGCTAAAACGCTTACCAATGCAGCACGCTTGATTGGGGTTGAACACAGTACCGTGGCACGGCGGATTCAGGCCCTGGAAAATACCCTCGGTACTCAACTGTTTAAGCGCGAAGCCACCGGTTATGAACTGACCTCGGAAGGTCTGGCACTGGTACCGCGTGTGGAACAGATGGAGCAGTCCTTTATCCAGATTGACAAGCGCCACGACCCTTTGCAAGGTCGGGTCCGGATTGGTGCGCCAGAAGGTTTTGGTACGGCATTTTTAGCCCGTCTTTTGGCAGAATTTTCCCAGCATTATCCTTTGCTGACAATTGACCTGATTCCGGTACCGAAAGCGATCAAACTTTCACATCGAGAAGCCGATATTGTGATCGCGATTGACCGGCCCAAATCTGGCCCCTATATCATTACTCGTTTGTCTAATTACTGTTTAAAGCTATATGGCAGCCAGCATTATTTACAGCAAAATCCGGAAATTAAAAAACTGGAAGACCTCCAGCAGCACCGTTTTGTTGACTATATTGATGATCTGGTCTATAGCACTGCACTCTATTCGCTAGAGCGTCTTCCCTTGCAGGTTAGTGCCTGTTTTCGCAGTAACAGTATTCTGGCGCAGGAGATTGCGGTTCGTGCAGGAGCCGGACTGGCCATTTTGCCGAAATTTCTGGTCAATGATAAAAGCGAACTCAAAGAGGTTTTGGGCGATCAGGTCAGTTTTACCCATACTTTCTGGATGCTAACACTGGTCGATCTGCAACATGAACCAAAAATAAAACTGGTCTGGGATTTCCTGCGCAAGCAGGCTGATCTTCAGCAAGACCTGTTAATGGGCAGATGAATATCAAATACAACTGTGCTGTATCTAGAGTCACCTCTTTAAGTTAAATCAACCGAATTAACAACGTATCGATACAGCAAATGAACGTATCACAACACTCCTGACCTCTGCGACTTGTTAAATTAACAGTCGATTATTCACGATGTTTAACCAGATACAGGAAAATAATATGAAAATCTTGATGGTACTGACTTCACATGACCAGCTAGGTGATACTGGCAAAAAAACCGGCTTCTGGCTGGAAGAACTGGCTGCACCCTATTACACCTTTGTCGATGCAGGCGTAGAGGTAGTTTTGGCTTCTCCCGCAGGTGGTCAGCCACCACTAGATCCAAAAAGTAATGAGCCGGATGCGCAAACCGAAACCACCAAACGCTTTGAAGCAGATGAAGTGGCCATGCAGGCTCTTGCCAATACACATAAGTTGAGTGAAGTCTTAAATCAGGATTTTGATGCCGTGTTCTATCCGGGTGGTCATGGACCGCTATGGGATCTGGCCAAAGACCAGAATTCCATTTCTTTAATTGAGCAAACCTTGCAGGCAGATAAACCTGTTGCGCTGGTCTGTCATGCTCCGGGTGTCCTGCGTGATGTGAAAGATTCCGAAGGCCGTTCTATTGTAGAAGGCAAAACAGTCACCGGTTTCAGTAACACTGAAGAAGACGGCGTGGGTTTGACAGACATCGTTCCGTTTTTAGTTGAAGACATGCTGAAAGAAAAAGGTGGGAAATATTCCAAAGCTGAGGATTGGCAGGTGCATGTACAGCAAGATGGTTTACTGATTACCGGGCAAAATCCGGCCTCTTCTGCTGCAACCGCAGAAGCTTTATTAAAATTATTAAAATAGAAGTTAATCTAAAATTCGTATTAATCTTTTAGATCGCTTCTTTTTGAATAAGAAAAACCCTGAATGATGCAAGATTATTCAGGGTTTAATTTTTGTATATTCAAAGATTTAGTTCGCTTCAACTGCCGTTGAGGCAATATGCTGAGCCAGTAATTCTCTGAGTTTAAACTTCTGGATTTTTCCCGATGGGGTCATCGGAATATCCTCCCAGATTTCCAGGCGTTCCGGAAGATACTGCATAGCCAGATTATGAGTTTTCAGGAAATCTACCAGCTCATTAAAACTTAACGGCTTTGTCTGATCTTTCAGCTTGATGATTGCACAGGAACGCTCGCCCATTCGCTCATCTGCATAAGCCACTAAAGCTACTGTGGCGATATTCGGATGCTTATAAAGTAGTGATTCAATTTCCGCGACCGGAATATTTTCTCCACCACGAATAATCACATCCTTCTTACGTCCGCAAATCCGAATATAGCCATGCTCGTCCTGATAGGCAATATCGCCAGTATCAAACCAGCCTTCGGCATCCGTATCATTCAAATGTGGACGTTTTAAATAACCGCCAAAATTTGAACAGGTGCGGATCATCAAACGCCCGGATTCATTCACGGCTTTGGTCTGACCTTTTTTATTCACGATCTTGATTTCAACACCTGGTAAAGCGATGCCATCCGTATTGAAAGACCGCTCATCCTCATCTTCAGGTCGGGTTAGCGTCACCGCACCACATTCAGTTATGCCCCAGGCTGAAATCACTTTTACTCCTAAAATATCCCGGGCTTTTTGCACCAATGGACCTGGAATGGGCGCACCTGCACACAGGAAAATTTTCAGTGAATCAACCTTGTCATGCTGTTCTGCCACGGTATTGGATAGGTCATTCAGGAATGGGGTCGAGGCCATGGTGAAATTCACCTGATGCTGATGAATCAGATCTACGGCTTTGGACACATCCCAAACATCCTGCAACACCACTTTGGTATTCAGCTGAATTGGCATCATCAGGCCATACATAAAACCGGTCTGGTGTGCCATCGGCGAGGCCATTAACACCACATCATTTTCAGTTAAATACAGTCGTTCGGCATAAGGCACAATATTGGAAAACAAGGTATTAGCGGTATGAATCACGCCTTTCGGTTCACCTGTGGTGCCCGAGGTAAAGATCAGCTGGGTAATGTCATCCGGGCCAGATTCCAGTCCATTTAGTGCAGCAACAGCTGCAGCACTCTGTTCCAGACCATGGTTGAGTAACAGGCGATCAAAATTATTCTCACCTTCTCCATTCACTACAACTACGTGTTTCAGGGTGTCCAGCTTGTTTTGCAGCTGATTGGCCAGTTGTTCATGATTAAAATTGCGGAATGTTTGTGGTACGACAAAAATTTTAGATTCACCATGTTTGAGCATGAATTCCAGTTCACGTTCACGGAAGATCGGCATAAGCGGATTGAGTACTGCACCGATACGGCTACAAGCCAGATATAACAAGGTAAACTCCCACCAGTTCAGTAACTGGTAAGACACCACATCATTTTTTTCAACACCGAGTTGTCTCAAGCCCAGTGCAATTTTATTGGTCATGTCCCAAAGCTGCTGATAGCTGAAAGTCTGTTCAGTTTGATTCTCAACCTTAACGCTTACCAAAGCTGTTTTGTCCGGATTTTTTTCTACGGCACTGCGTAAAAAATCGAGAATCGTTTGATTTAACCACTATCCCTGTTTGAGCATGGCCTCTTTTCTGGCCGGGATCAGAACCGCATCGAAATCCATTCGCTTACTCCTCATTATAATTTTAGTTCAGGCCTGTGCTTATTTTCCTTAAGCTGGTACAGCCTTACGTCCTGCCTTATGCCGCGCAATAATCGTTTTCATGATTTGTGCTGTTCCATCACCGATCTGGAAACCGAGTACATCCCGCATACGCTGTTCCATCACACCACGGTCATAACCAGCATGGCCAAAAGTCAACAGACATTGATGAATCACATCATACGCCAGTTTTGGCCCCCACCATTTACACATGCCCGCTTCAGAGGTATGGGGCAGATGATTTTCCTTGAGCCATAAGGTTTGCAGGCAAAGTAAGCGTGCAGCCTCAACCTGAGTTTCGTATTCCGCCAGAGGATGTGAAACTCCTTGAAATGCAGTCAATGGCTGACCAAAAGCTTCGCGTTGCGCGGCATATTCCCAAGCTTCATCCAGACTCACCCGGGCAACGGCCAAAACCTGTAAACCGATCAGAGCACGAGAAAAATCAAAGCCCTGCATCACCTGCACAAAACCTTTGTTTTCATCCCCTAGACGGTGATTTACAGGTACGCGAACATTGTCAAAAAAGATTGAACCGCGACCGATCGCACGCTGACCATGACAGTCAAATCGTGTGGTACTGATGCCCGGTAAAGTCATCGGAACCAAGAGCGCTGTCACGCCATGCGCACCATCTTCATTGGCGCCAGTGCGACCAAAAACCACCGAAGCATCTGCCTGATCGGCTGCAGAAATCGAAGTTTTTTCGCCGTTAATGATATATTCATCGCCATCACGTTCAATCTTTAAACGTAAATTCGCTGCATCAGAACCGCCTCGCGGCTCGGTCAGTGCAATCGAAAAAATTGCTTCGCCCGCGGTCAGTTTTTTCAGCCAAGGTTCAACTACTTCAGGCTGACCATGTTCGGCCAGAATCTGCCCATTTAGGGAAGCAAGCAGGTTGATATAGGAGAAACTTAAATCCGCTTTGGCAATCGCTTCATGGATAATTCCAGCCGCCAGTCTGCCCATGCCCTGACCACCGTATTGTTCCGGCAGTTCAGGTGCAATAAAGCCCATTTCACCCATCTTTTTGACCAGATCACGGTCAAAGATTCGGCTTTGGTCTCGTTCCAAAAAGCCTGGGGCGATATATTTCTGGGCAAATTTTTCTGCTGTTTCTGCCAAAAACTCGAGTTCTTCAGTGATATAAGGATTCTTTTTCATGGATCAGTCTCCTTATTTGGCATATTTACGGAATTCAGGCTGACGTTTTTCTTTCAGTGCATTGACTCCCTCACGAGACTCTTCAGTATCATAATAAAGTTTCAGCGCATACATCCCCATGCCAGCAATACCCGCCTGATGTGCGGTATCCATATTGAAACTGCGTTTGGCAATTGCAATGGCAGTCGGACTACGCTGACAGATTTCTTCAGCCCAGGCCTGCACTTCGGCATCCAGTTGATCGGCCGGTACGCATTTATTCGCCAGACCCATTTCCACAGCTTCCTGACCAGAATAACGGCGGCACATATACCAGATTTCACGGGCCTTCTTCTCACCTACCACACGCGCTAAAAATGCCGTGCCATAGCCGGGATCAACCGATCCCATTTTCGGACCAACCTGGCCAAAAATGGCTTTGTCTGAACAGATGGTCAGGTCACAAATGGTTGCCAACACATTGCCACCGCCAATAGCATAGCCCTGTACGCGTGCAATTACCGGTTTAGGTACATCGCGGATGGCGGTATGCAACTCTTCCATCGGCAAGCCGATCGTTCCACGGCCATCATAATTGCCATCGTGTGCAGACTGGTCACCACCGGTACAGAAAGCTTTCTCCCCCGCGCCTGCCAATACAATTGCACCCACGTTACGGTCATAACCTGCTTTATTCAATGCCTTGATCAGTTCGTCACAGGTGGTGCCACGGAAGGCATTCATTTTTTCCGGACGGTTAATTGTGATCCAGGCAACACCGTTTTTAACTTCATATAAGATATCTTCAAAATTCATTTTCTTTATATCCTGTACTGTTTTTATCTATCTGATTGAACTGTGTTTATTATGAGATTTAATGATGATGTCCGTTTAACCGTTCATGGTTAAACCGCCAGAAACACTGAGTACCTGCCCGGTAATAAAGCTGGCGTCATCACTCAAGAAAAAGGCAATGGCAGAAGCTAAATCATCCGGCTGACCCAAGCGACCCAGCGGAATGGCACGAATAAAGGCTTCACGTAATTTTTCCGGATTTGATGCACCTTCAGTCACGCCTGCAAGCAAAGCCGTATCGGTGGGTCCCGGGCAAATCACTTTTATTTTGATGTTGTGACGTGAGTGTTCACGTGCCAGCGTTTTAGAGAAAGATAACAAGCCGCCTTTACAGGCCGCATAGACTGCTTCACCTGAAGAACCGACCCGAGCTGCGTCAGAAGCAATATTGACAATACTGCCGGAATTGCGTTCAACCATGCCTTTCAGCACTACAAAATGCATATTCAGCATACCGACCAGATTAATCTGGATCAGTTTTTCCCATTCCTGCGGATTGGTTTTAACAAAAGGTTTAAAAATATCCCAGCCGGCATTGTTGACCAGTCCATCAATTGGACCGAGTTCAGTTTTGGTTTTTTGAACCGCCTGCTCAACCACGTCCATTTGGGTAATATCACACTGAATTGCCAGTGCCTGACCATATTGATTGATTTCATTTGCCAGCTTTTCAGCCGCTTCCAGATTCATATCAAAAATGGCAACTTTAGCGCCTTGCTCTGCCAGACGTCGGCAGGTGGCTGAACCAATTCCGCCTGCTCCGCCTGTCACAATCACAACCTTGTCTTTTAGTCCTTTCATTGCTCATCCCTACGCTATTTTGTTGTCGAATTTAATTGGCTGTTGTTTTAATTCGGTGTGTTTTATCTAAAATAGAAAGAGATTGAATTTATGTCAATGCATTTACATAAAATAATAATTATAAATTATTATTTATATATTTATCATTAACTTAATATTTTTAATTATTCAATGTATTGACCTATATTGTTTTTTGGCTTTAGATTAATTTGAATCCGACTTCACTCTAGGGCCAAATTATGTCTTTTGCATGACAGATAATTTATTCCTTTAAAATTAGGAAGAAAACCTTAGATATTTGACGAGTGAGCGCAATGGAAGTGAGGAGAAAAAGAGAGATTTCCAAACCATAAAACTGATTGACTCAGAATTTAAATAGGAAAATTTCTGCAAAAACACTATGATTTTTAAATCAAATTATAATAGAAACTGGTTTGTGCGAAAAAGCGATAGGTTATACTCTGCGCGGCTCGGCTATTTCAGTTTTGAGGATGTCCAATATTGTGAGTGATACGTTGTCAAAAAAATATGATCAATCCTTATATTCTGCTCATAACCGGCTTTTTTTCCGGCTGTTTCAGGTGGGCAACAGCCTGGACCGCAAGTGCCTCAATGAGCTAAAAATATCTCCAGTACATTGGGCAGTGCTGGGTGCCCTGTCCCGTCCAAAAGTTAAATCAGGAATGTCTTTTTCAGATCTGACCGAATATCTGGGGGTAAGCCGACAAAATCTGGATGCCGTATTAAAAAGACTGGAACGTGATGGACTGGTAGAGCGAGTGATCAATGAGCAGGATCGACGTGCCAAAATTGTTGCACTCACCACTGAAGGTTTTCAGACCTGGGATAGTCTGCAGGATGATTTTTTTGAGTTTTATGGACAGGCCTTAAATAAACTGGCTTTTGATGATGTGATTACCCTGATTCATTTACTAAATAAAGTAAATGATGGACTAAAAAGTATTCATCTGCAAAAAGAGTCGGACCAATAAAAAATAGAAAACTTATTTTTAAAATAAATAGATAAAAAAAATGAGCCCTTATGAGGCTCATTTTTAACATCATTGTTTAAAATATCATTATGCTTTTTGTGGGTCGTATTGACGATCTTTGATAAAGATCCCGGACACTGCACCACACAAGAAATAGGCACCGCCCATAATCAGGAAGCCTAATCCAATTGAACCACCACTCGCTGCTGCGCCAATAATCGCAGGTGCAAACATGGCCCCAATACGACCTGCATTATAAGCACCACCGACTGCTGTACCACGGATCGATGTCGCAAAGCTTTCAGTCATATATGTGGCATTAATCGCATATGGAATGCCATATAGGAAGCCGAAGAAAATCAGCAGATAGGCAATATTATCCGGGGTGTTGAACAGCACAATTACCGGTAGGAAAATTGCCGTACCAATCGCGCCAAACGAGAAAACGGCGCGTCGACCTAAACGGTCTGCAGCAAAGCCGGCCAGAACTTTACCAAAAATCATGGCGACATAAGTCCCGATCATATAACCCGCCATTGATTTAAAGTTCATGTGTAATTCAGATTCTAGATAAGCAGGCATCCAGTTATTTACACCGTAATAGCCAAACTGCAGGAACCCAGCCGTAAAAATCCATAAAATAAACATCTTGCGATTCGCAGGATCTGCAAAGATTTCTTTGACGGTACTTTTCTTAACAGGCTGTTTGATGGTTTTTTCAGCGGGTGCATATAAACGCAGTAATCTTGCACGCTGCCACGATTCTGGTTCAGGAACCAGTTTCTGGATAAAAATCGCCATGACGGATGGGATAATCGCGACAAAAAACAGTGTACGCCAGCCATATTCAGGAATAATCCAACCTGCCAATACAGTAGCTACGATATAGCCGACCGTCCAACCTGCCTGTAAGGTACCTAAAATTGTAGTCCGGTATTTGGTTGGTACATATTCAGCCATCAGGGTACTAGCTGCAATATATAAAGACCCGATCCCAAATGCAGACAGAAAACGTAGTACGGCGAACTGTTCATAATTTTGGGTAAAGCCCAAGGCTGCAGTTAATACTGAAAAGATCAGAATTGAAATAACGACTGTACGTACCCGACCTAAACGGTCGCAGGCCCAGCCACCAATAAAACCTCCAATCGCCATACCCGCCAGTGTAAAACTACCCAAGGTACCGGCTTGTAGATTGCTTAAACCAAATTCTGCTTTCAGGCTGTTTAAGCTGAAGGATAGCAGTAGCATGTCCGCGCCATCGACCAAGAGTGCCAAAAAGGCAAATACAAAGGCAATCTGCTGGGTTCGTTTGGTAGTCGGTTTTATCTTTGCGAGTTCTCTTTCTAAAACTTGTTCTCTTACTAATTCCGTCATATTTAAATCTCTATTCCTATCCTTAGGTTTTTTTTCATTCTGATCTTGTGTATGCACACTTCTGTATGCATGCGCTTTAGGCGCGATCCGTTTTTCAAAGCACAGTACTTACTCCTGTTCTTGTAGTCTCATTCCCGAGACTTTTCCCTCTCCTGTTATTTTTGAATCGTATTTATTCTCGTCATCAGGCTAAAGAAGTTAGGATGATTTTTCAATCATTTTAGATGTTTTATTTTGTTAGGCGAAATTAAGTATCATAAAGTTGATTGTTTTTCCATTTTCCTATAGCTTTAAAGCGACTATTAAAACGACATGCAATCTAAATAACATCGAACAAGGAGCGTAACGATGGGTGCTTTAACAGGCTTTCGTGTACTGGATTTAAGCCGGATTTTGGCTGGTCCTTGGTGTAGCCAGATTTTGGCTGACCTGGGTGCAGAAGTGATTAAAATTGAAAAGCCTGATCATGGAGATGACACACGCATCTGGGGACCACCTTGGCTTAAAAATAATCAGCAGGAAGATACCCATGAATCGGCTTACTATCTTTCAGCCAATCGTGGTAAGTATTCGGTTGCCGTAGATTTATCTACCCCGGAAGGTCAAAGCATTATCAAGAAACTCGCAGAACAGAGTGATGTAGTGATTGAGAACTATAAAGCGGGTTCGTTGAAAAGATATGGTCTGGACTATGAAAGTCTGAGCCAGATAAATCCGCGTCTGGTGTACTGTTCCATTACTGGCTTTGGTCAAAATGGTCCGCGTGCGCAAGAGCCAGGTTATGACTTCATTGTTCAGGGTATGGGCGGCATGATGAGTGTTACGGGGGAACGTGATGACCTTCCAGGAGGTGGCCCGCAAAAAGCAGGTCTGGCCTTTGCCGATCTGACCACCGGCTTATATGCCGCAATTGCCATTCAGGCGGCTTTGTTGTCCCGTGAGAAAACCGGTGAAGGTCAGTATATTGATATGGCGCTGTTAGATACCCAGGTTGCTTCCCTCTCTGTTCTGGCCATGAATTATCTCACCTCAGGCAAAGTACCCGGTCGCTTCGGAAACGCGCATGCCAATATTGTGCCCTATCAGGTGTTCAAAGCCCAGGAAGGTGAATTTATTATTGCCTGTGGTAATGATCTGCAATTTCAAGCTTTGTGTCAGGCCGTTGGTCTGGCTAAGGTGGCAGAAGATCCTCGCTTCTTAAAAAATTCTGGACGTGTTACACATCGTGAAGAATTGACCACAGTTCTACAGGCTCATTTCTATACTAGACCGGCAAAAACCTGGGTGGATTTAATCCATGCGGTTAAAGTGCCGGTAGGAATGATCAATGACCTGAAACAGACTTTGCAAGAAGAACAGGTATTGGCACGCGATATGGTGATTCAGATGCCGCATACCTTACGTGAAGATTACACCTCAATCGGTTCACCGATCAAACTCTCCAAGACACCGGTAGAATATAAAAAGGCACCCCCTTGTCTGGGTGAAGATACCGATGCCATTTTGAGTCAATATTTAAGTTCTGCTGAAATAGAAGAACTGAAAAGCAAAAAAGTCATCCAGCAGCGATAAGCCTGCAAGCAATAAAAAAGGAATCTTTCGATTCCTTTTTTATTTTAAATCTAATGGACTAGATCATTCCTTAACAGGCTTTGGCGCTCGGCTGAACAGTACGAGGCAGCTCGCGACGCAGAATTTTTCCTACTGCAGACTTTGGTAATCCAGCCACAAACTCAATGTATTTGGGCAATTTATAACTGGTCAGTTGCTGCTTCAGATAAGTCATGACTTCATCTTGGGTCAGAGTTTCATCCTGTTTCACAATAAATGCCTTGGGTACCTGTCCAGACTTTTCATCATCAATACCAATCACTGCACATTCCATTATTTTAGGATGTTTGGACAGCACGCCTTCCAGCTCATTGGGATAAACATTAAATCCGGAGACCAGAATCATGTCTTTTTTGCGGTCCAGAATGGTGATATAGCCCTGTTCGTCCATACAACCGATATCACCTGTCAGGAAGAATCCATCTTTGGTAAATACCTGTGCTGTTGCTTCCGGTTGCTGCCAGTATCCTTTCATCACCTGTGGACCACGTATGGCGATTTCTCCAGCCTGATTAAGTTCTACAGGTTTTCCTTCATCATTCAGAATCAGAATTTCAGTCCCTGCCAATGGCAAGCCAATCGTGCCACTAAATCGCCGGCTTAAAGGAGGGTTAAAAGTTGCAGTTGGTGAGGTTTCAGAAAGTCCGTAGCCTTCATAAATCTGGCAGCCTGTAACCTCATGCCATAACTCTGCCGTATTTTTCAGAATAGATGCTCCTCCGCCGGTTGTGGTTTTCAGGCGTGAATGATCCAGCTCACGGAAACGTGAATGATGCGCCAAGGCATTAAACATGGTATTCACCCCAGGGAAAACGGTCGGTGGATGTTTCTGGTATTGATCTACCAAAGCATCCAGATCTCTCGGATTTGGAATCAGAACATTGGCGAAACCACGGCTTAAACCATAACTGAACAGGCAGATGGTAAATCCATAAATGTGATACAGCGGCAAGGCACAGAATACATATTCATTTTCAGTGGCATAGCGGTCACCAAAATGGCTGATAAATACGGTACTGTTCTGGGCGATATTAAATAAAATATTGCGATGGCTCAGTTCTGCACCTTTAGAAACACCTGTGGTACCTCCCGTGTATTGCAGAATGACCGTATCTTCCTGATGCTGTACAGGTGTTTTGAAATCAATAATTTCTACCTGATTTATTGCCTGCCTAAAGTCAAAGAACTGTTTATCCGGATATTGTGTTGCCTGACTATAAATAGCACTTTGCTGCTCTTGAATAAAATCCGGCGAATGCGTCGAAATAACATATTTGAGTTTAGGACATTCCTCTAATGCTGTTAATTGCTCCAAAGTCTGTCCAAGGATAATCAAGGCTTCTGCACCTGAATCCTGTAGCTGATGATAGAGCTCGCGCTGGGTGTACATGGGGTTGACATTGACCAGCACATAACCGGCCCGAATAATGGCAAAGGTCGCGATTGGATATTGAATAATATTCGGTAACATCACCGCAATACGGCTGCCAGCAGTCAGCCCAAGACTCTGTAAATAGCTAGCCAGTTTCTGGCTATACACATCGATATCGTGATAGCTGAATTTGCGATCTAGATAGATAAATGCGGTTTTATCCTGAAATTTTACCAAATTCTCAGCAATTATCGTGCTCAGGGTTTTCTCAGGATCTGGCCGGGTAAACTCCGGATTGATATTCCACTTTTTATATTCTTCCATCCATGGCTGACTGCTCATGACTATACTCCTGTCCTGGATTTACAATTATTTTGTATTATTTAAACCATAAGATTTTGATTTTAATTAAATATTTTTACACCACTTTCTGCTGTCTCGATTCAACATACTGGTAGTGATAACCGCTACGAATAAAATGCTGATTTTTATCCCTAAATGAATGAGCATAATCCGGCCAGACCAAAGTCAGCTTGCGACTGACCGGGTCCAGATACCAGCTTTTACAGCTTTCCGATAACCAGACACTACCTTGCGAAAGCTGCTGTAGCTCCTGCATATAGCTATTTTCAGCTTCTTGATCTGCTTCAAAGACCTGAATCTGTTCCTGCTCAAAAAACTGCAAGGCATCCAGCACCAGATCAAACTGGGTTTCCAGAAAATAAAGTGCTGAATTATGTCCACTGCCTGTATTTGGCCCATTCAGGATGAACAGGTTTGGAAAGTTGTGTACGGTCGTTGACTGATAACCCTGCATACCGCTGGACCATTGCTGTTCCAGGCTTAAACCCTGTTTACCCACCACCTTTGCGGCATAGGGTGGACGTGCCGCTTCAAATCCTGTCGCAAATACGATGATATCTGCAGAAAATTTATTTCCAGCCTGGCTTAATACACCGTCTTTCATAACTTCTGCCAATGCTGAGTCTTCAAGTGTGACATTTGGTTTTAGAAAAGTCGGATAATAATCATTAGAAAGCAATAAGCGCTTACAACCAGGTTCATAATTCGGCGTAAGTTTGCGCTGTAATTTAGGATCTGAAATCTGATGTTTTAAGAATTGCAGGCAGTTTTTCTTGACCCGCTCAATCTGGCTTTTCAGATTACGGCTCTGGGCAAAATTGTATTCATTGCCCCAGAACAAGGAATGTCTGAGGGCCGACATACTGTCCGGATCTTTGCGGAAAAGCTGTTTTTCTGACTCAGAATAAGCTCGGTCTGGTCGGGGCAAAATATATGGCGCACTACGTTGCAAGACGGTCAGGCTTTTGGCTGTTTTGGAAATTTCCGGCACAAGCTGGATGGCAGAAGCACCAGAACCCACCACAACGACATGTTGATTTTCCAGATTCAGCTCGTGGTTCCAGCGCGCGGAATGCATCACTTGGCCTTCAAATTCTTCCAGCCCCGGAATTTTCGGGAGATGCTCATCTGCCAGATGCCCGGTTGCGGTAATTAAAATCTCAGCCTGATACAGACCTATAGAGGTGTGAATTTCCCAGATGCGTTCTCGTGCATTCCAGCTGGCCTTTTCCAGTTGGGTATGAAAATTAATATGGGGCCGGATATTTTCCTGATCACAGCATTGAATTAAATAGCGCTGAATTTCTACCCCTTGTGGAAAGACACGCGACCAGTTGGGATTTTTAATAAACGAGAAAGAATATAAATGGGAAGGTACATCACAGGCGACTCCGGGATAGGTATTGTCACGCCAAGTACCGCCCACTTCTGCTGCACGTTCAATGATTTTAAAATCGTGGATGCCCTGCTGTTTAAGGCGGATTGCCATTCCCAAACCACCAAAACCGCTGCCTACAATTAGAATCTTGCTGCGCTGTCCTTTAGCTTGCATTATTTATCTCCTTTAAGGCATATAAGGCTGGATTTTTTGATTCACCGGATATTGTTCTGGATGCTGGCTAAACTGGTTTACCAGTTGCACCACTTCGGCTGGCGCTTCGACATAGAGCGCATGTCCTGAAGAAATTTCGATATAGCGACTGTTCGAAATTGAAGCAAACAGCAGTTTAGCTTGCGCTACAGGCACCATGCGGTCTTCACGGCAAGCCACAATCAACGTCTCTGCACGAATCTCAGGCAAGATCGATGTAATATCAATGCGATAATTCAGTTCACGCTGTTTGGCTGCATCTTGGGAAGGTTTGACAAAGCGTGCCAGATCCAACACCTGCTGTTCGCTTCGTGCAGACAGATAATCATCGCTATACAGGCAATAATTGACAAAATGAGGCAAGGCCGCAGATTGTTCAGTAAATAATTGCTGCCTGATAACGGTACGCAGTTGTTGCACCGAGCTGGTTTTGGCCCAACCGGCTAACAGGATCAAACGCGCTACGCGCTGTTTTAAACTGGCTGCTACTTGTGCAGCAATCACTGCACCGAGTGAATAGCCGACCACTGTAATGGTTTCATCTTCTGCAACCACATGCTGAATCAGTGCTTCAACTTGTTGGCTAAAATCGGTCACCGCCAGATCGGCTTTATCTGGGGTATGTAAATCAATGGATAAAACCCGTTGATGAATACCCAGCATCGGAAAAATATAACTGAAATGCTTGTCGGTATTTCCACCGGTGCCATGAATCAGAATAATGGTGGGAAATGCAGAACGCTGTCCGACTTCATGAAAAGTAAGCTGCAGATCAGCATAAGGACACTGTTGAGTAATCATGTCTAAATCCATATAGACTCCTGATCTTGTTATTTTATGGTTTATTCAATATCCGAGAATAAATCTCAATATTTGAATTGGGTGAGGATGCAAAAATTATTAAAAAAGACCCACGACACGAGTATCGTGGGTCAAAAGGTTTAATCGAATTTGAACTCTTCAGGTTCAAGTAAAAACAGGCTTTCACCGCTCGCCTGAATATTGGCAAAGTGGGTTGAAGTTCTTGGCAAAATACGCGCAAAGAAGAATTGTGCAGTTTTGATCTTGGCTGCATAGAACGGATCAGTATTGCCTTCTTCAATTTTCTGCTGCGCAGTAATTGCCATTTTCAGCCACAAATAAGCGGACACGACATAACCAGAGAAATATAGGTAGTCAACTGATGCTGCCCCAATTTCATTGGCAGACTGTTGAGCCTGCTCCTGAATGGTTCTGGTTAATTTCAGCCATTGTTCAGTCAACTGGCTGACTTGTGCAACTTGCTGGCTGAACTGGACATGTTGCTGATGCTCTTTTACAAAGCCCTGAATTTCATCGGTTAATGCGGTCAGCAAACCCAATTTTGAGCCCAGCACTTTACGCGCCAGCAAGTCAATGGACTGAATTTCAGTAGTTCCTTCATAGAGGCTGGCAATACGTGCATCACGGGCAATCTGTTCCATGCCATGTTCAGCAATATAACCGTGACCACCGAAAATCTGCATACCATGTTTAGCCGCTTCTATGCCGGTTTCGGTCATTAATGCTTTGGCAATAGGGGTTAATAATGCTAGACGGTCTTCAGCTGCTTTCTTTTCTTCCGGGCTGTCAGTGGCTTCAGCGATATCGGCATAGGTCGCCAGATAATATGCAAGTGCACGTGAACCTTCTGCAAACACCTTTTGAGTCAGCAGCATGTTACGTACTGCCGGATGCACGATAATCGGATCTGCAGGTTGGCCTGGCGCTTTCGCACCTTCAAGTGAACGCATCGCCAGACGGTCTTGGGCATAAGCCAATGCCCCCTGGTAAGAAGACTCTGCTGCTGCCAAGCCTTGAATGGCTGTACCGATACGTGCCGAGTTCATAAAGGTAAACATGCAGTTTAGGCCGCGATTTTCAGGCCCAATCAGGAAACCTTTGGCATTATCAAAATTCAGCACACAGGTCGCGTTACCGTGAATGCCCATCTTGTGTTCAAGAGCGCTACATACCACGCCATTACGGGAAGCCACATTACCAGCTTCATCCAGATTGTATTTCGGCACAATAAACAGCGAAATACCTTTGGTTCCCGCAGGTGCATCTGGCAAACGTGCCAATACGATATGCACGATATTTTCAGCCAGATCATGTTCACCGGCTGAGATAAAGATTTTCTCGCCACTGATGCTATAGCTGCCGTCTTCATTTGGCACTGCTTTGGTACGGATTAAACCTAGGTCAGAACCGGCATGAGATTCAGTCAAGCACATGGTTCCAGTCCAGCGGCCTGCAATTAAAGGTACCAGAAACTTCTGTTTCTGTTCATCGCTACCGTGGTGCTCTAAAGTACGCATGGCACCATGGGACAGGCCTGGGTACATGCCCCAAGACCAGTTCGTTGCGGTAATAATTTCAGAAATGGCAATACGGTATAAGGTCGGGAAGCCCTGACCGCCATATGCTTCGTCACCAGTTAATGAGGTAAAGCCGAGTTCTACATATTTGTCATAAGCTGCTTTAAACCCATCCGGGGTGGTTACGACGCCATCCTGCAAACGGCAACCCTGCTGGTCGCCTGTCGCATTAATCGGTAGAAGTTCGTTTTGGCAAAAGTCCGCAGCGACTTCCAGATATTGCTCCATAATATCCATAGAAACCTTGTCTGCGAATTTTGCATAGCCCTGATATTTCTGTTCAACGTTTAACAGGTCTTTCAGGACAAACTTCATGTCTTTTAATGGCGCAATATAATTTCTCATCGTAATTCCCTTGTATGAGTTCTAATTTATATATTTATGACAATTAATTTCATAATACGAAATTATGTTTTAAATCCACTATAATATAATTTAAAGAATAAAATCTAGTCATTCGATGAAATTTCCCATTTAAAAATAAAAAATATACAGGATGAAAAAAGCCATTCATGGTGGAATGGCTTTTCTATTCAGCGACTTCACTAAAGTTGATTAACGTGGAAAAAATTGAGCTAAACGCTGATGAACGATCTGCTCTGCCTCCTGCATGATATTTTCGATCAGCGCCTGACAAGTCGGAATGTCATGAATCAATCCCATCACTTGACCTGCAGTCAGTACACCAGCATCAATATCGCCATTTTCTAAAGCGAGCTTGCCTTTTAAACCGCTGACATAAGGCCGAATCTGTTCAAACTCCAGATTTGGATCTTCACTCATTTTAACCACTAGATCAGATACCGCATTTTTGGCAACACGGGCAGTATTCCTGAACTGTCGATATAGCAGATGCGTCGCCCTTTCATCATTATCGACATAGAACTGTTTGATGTTTGGATGGATCGGCGCTTCCTGAGTGGCACAAAAGCGTGTACCCATATTGATGCCTTCAGCACCTAAAGCCAAAGCTGCGACCAGACCACGGCCATCAGCAAAACCGCCACTGGCCACAATCGGCACAGTGAGCTGATCAGCAGCGGCAGGAATTAAAATCAGGCCAGGAATATCATCTTCACCCGGATGGCCCGCACATTCAAAACCATCAATCGAGATGATATCCGCACCGATTCTTTGTGCTGAAAGCGCATGACGGACGGAAGTACATTTATGAATGACAATAATGCCGTGTTGCTTAAACGCCTCAATATGTTCATGTGGCTTGTTGCCTGCTGTTTCTACGATTTTGATACCGCTTTCAATGATCGCCTGTCGGTATTCTGCATATGGCGGCGGATTCACAGCGGGCAATAAAGTCAGATTGACCGCAAAAGGCTGATCGGTCATTTCTCGGCAGCGTGCAATTTCCTTGACCAAGGCTTCAGGCGTCGGTTGAGTCAATGCCGTTAATGTTCCCAAGCCACCTGCATTAGATACGGCACTGGCCATTTCTGCGGTACCGACCCACATCATGCCGCCCTGAATAATTGGATAGCGAATGCCTAAAAGCTCGGTAATACGGGTCTGAATTTTCATAAATGCTCTCCTTAGCATCCGGTAAATTGTGCAGGGCGTTTTTCGACAAAAGCCTGGACACCTTCTTTATAGTCCTGACTGCTCAGAGCCAGATATTGCAGGTTTTGTTCCAGCTCCAGTTGCTGGTCCATGTTATTTTCAGCACTGCGTTGCAAGGCCTGTTTGGTTAAAGCCAGTGCATAGGTCGGCTGTTGAGCTAATCGCTGTGCAATGTTGTCGATATAAGCATCAAATTCTGTATCTGGAAGCATTTTCCAGATCATGCCCATTTCAGCGGCCTCTTTGGCATGCACCGGTTCCCCCAGAAAAGTAAGTGCCATGGCACGTGCATAACCGATTAAACGTGGCAACATCCAGGTGCCACCGGCATCAGGAATCAAGCCAATTTTAGAAAAGGCCTGAATAAATCGGGCACTTTCCTTGGCAATGACCAGATCACAGGCCAGCGCGATATTGGCACCTGCACCAGCAGCCACACCATTCACTGCTGCGATTACCGGTTTGGGACTCTGGCGGATCAGATTAATCAAGGGATTATAGTATTTGGCCAGCGAGCCTTGCGGTGGCAAAGGCACATTGCCGAGCTGTCCAGCACGTTCTTTTAAATCCTGTCCCGCTGAAAACGCCCGGCCTTTGCCGCGAATCACAATCACTCGAATATCCGGATCTGTATTCCAGTTTTTCAGCACCTGCTGCACTTCCTCATGCATTTGCCGGTTAAAACTGTTGAGTGAATCCGGACGGTTAAAGCTTAAGGTTGCGACGCCTTGCTGAACCTGAGTTTGAATCGTTTCCCACATCATCAATTTCCTTATTTTTTTGCCTGTATCCCTACAATTAATAGCCCTTATTGACATCTACCTGATGACACAAATCCAGCCCGAGATTTAAGCGTCGGTCATTTTCCAGAATCTGTTCCACCACCACAGACATTGGTGCATGTGAGGCAACGTGAGGCGTAACTACGATCTTTTCATGCTGCCAGAATGGATGTTCAGCAGCTAATGGCTCCTGTTCAAATACATCGACAATTGCACCACGTAACTGGCTGGAATCTAATGCATTTAATAAATCTTGCTCAATTATATGCTGACCCCTCCCGACATGAATTAATGCCGCCTGCTCAGGCAACCGCTGAAATAATTCAGCAGAAAGAATGCCGGTATTCTCTTCAGTAAGTGGTAGCAGATTAATCAGGATCTGGCTGTGGGCCAAAAACTCGGAAAGTTGTTCTGATCCCACATAGCTTTTGACCTGAGCAATCTCTTTTGGGGAATTGGACCACCCAGACACTTGATAACCCATGTCGGCAAAACGTTTTGCCACATAACCACCCATATGGCCAAGGCCCATAATCCCAATCTGGATATGATGGCTATAACTTTGACGATACTGTTTCCATAGCTGCTGCTTTTGCTGCTGGATCATGCGGTCAAAATAACGCTGGAAATACAGCACGCCCCAAAGCAGATAATCAAACATGCCCTTTTGATGATGTGGATCGAGTACCCGGCATACGGCTTGTTCCGGTCGTATATCATTCAAGTTTAAATGCTCGACCCCGGCAGCAATCGAATGAATCAGGCCAAGTTCTGGAAGTTTTTGGAGTTTTTCCAGATCTGGAAACCAGGCAGCAACTGTCGTTGCCTGATCAGCTTCTGGACTGTCCACTGTACAAAAACTGCCCTCAGGCGCATATTTCTGAAAAGACTTCACCAGAATGACTTCAATATTCGGCACAGTACTGGATATTACAATCATGATGCATACTCCGTATATTGATGCTCAATCAGGGATAAAGCAGCCTGCCAGGCACGCTGTAAAATCGGTTCAACCAAAGGACTGGCGAACTGCTTGGCGGTTTTAATTCGGACTTCTTCTGCTGGATAATGCAGTTCGGCACCGCCACTTAAGGCTTTCACCTGTGCCTGACAGGCACGCTCAAGGAAATAGATTTCATGAAAGGCCCGTGCAATGGTTTCGCCAGCTGTTAAAAGTCCGTGATTGCGTAAAATCATGGCGCGATGGCCGCCTAGGTCCTGAATCAGGCGTTCCTGCTCATCTGTTGAGAGTGCCACGCCTTCATATTCGTGATAGGCCACCTGCTGATAAAATTTCAGCGCATGCTGGGAAATGGGAAGAAGTCCGTGTTTCTGTGCAGACACTGCTATGCCGTCTGCGGTATGCGTATGAATGACACAGTTCAGATGAGCATGTGCTTCATGAATTGCGGAGTGGATGACGAAGCCAGCCATATTCACTGGCTTGTCCTGTTCATAGCTTTCTACGACCTGCCCTTCATGATTAATCTTGACCAGCGTTGAGGCACACATTTTTTCAAAAGCGACACCATACTGATTAATCAGAAAACAGTCAGGCTGATCAGGGACTCTTAAACTGATATGGGTATCAATTAAATCAGTCATCCGGTAATGCGCAATAATGCGATAAAGCGCTGCGAGTTCACAACGTGCCTGCCATTCAGCATCTGTGACGAGATTTTTTATTGTCATCGTTCCATCCTGGAAAAATATAGCATTTCGATCACTATCTGTTATATCATAATTTTAGAAAAACAGAATATTATTTCATAAAGCGAAATAAATCATTACAAGGAGTTGATATGCCCACATCACAATTAAACGGACTCGAATATCTAACCGCAATTAAGAATGGGGAAATTTCCAGTTCAGCCATGAGTGAAATTATTCCCATGCGTCTGATCTTGGTGCGCGAAAACTATGTGGAATATGAGGTGCGTCCTGATCAGCGCCATTATAATTTACAGGGTGGTATTCATGGCGGCTTTTGTGCAACGGTTCTAGATAGTGCCACTGGCGCTGCCGTGCATACGACAGTAGATGCAGGTGTCAGTTTCTCGACTATTGACCTGAATGTAAAAATGCTGAAAGCGATGAAAAGCGGCGAAACCTATACAGCTATTGGTGAAGTCATCCGGATCGGGCGTAATGTACTGACCTCAGAAGGCCGAATTATCGATAAAGAAGGTAAAGTTTATGCTTTTGGTTCAGCGACTTTATTAGTCACTGCCCGTAAGTAAATCATTACAGTGATGTAATCAATCCCTGCATGTGCAGGGATTTTTATTTTGAAAGAAGAATCCCAATAAAGAATGCCATGCATATCATAGATACATGGCATTAAGACTATGACTAAACTGTTATGCAGCTTCAGGGTTTTCAATCACCATCGCCAAGCCTTGACCCAGACCGATACACAGACTAATCACGGCATATTTTTTACCGGTACGCTGTAACTGACGTGCAACGGTTAAAGCCAAACGCGCACCCGAACAGCCCAGTGGATGACCAATGGCAATCGCACCACCATTTGGATTGACACGCGGATCATCCAAAGCGACATCCAGACCTTTCAGGCAAGATAATACCTGACTGGCAAAGGCTTCATTAATCTCGATGATATCCATATCGTCTAGCGTCAAACCCGCACGCTGTACTGCCTTTTTAATCGCTTCAATTGGGCCTGCTCCCATGATGCGTGGCTCAATGCCAGCGGCTGCAGAAGACAGAATACGAGCTAAAGGTTTTAAGCCATACTGTTCCTGCACTTTTTCACTGCCGATAATCAGTGCTGCAGCGCCGTCATTGATTCCTGATGCATTACCTGCTGTTACTACACCACCTTCAAATAGCGGTTTTAACTTGGATAAAGCTTCAAATGTTGAAGAAGCACGTGGATGCTCATCCTCAGTAATTTGTTTAGGCGGCAATTTGCGTCCTTGAGAAACTTCAATCGGGGTAATTTCACCTTCAAAGAAACCTGCTTCTTTCGCTGCCTGATATTTTGCCTGTGATGCAGCAGCAAAGGTATCAGCCTGTTCACGGCTAATACCAAATTCTTCAGCCACGTTATCACCTGTTTCAGGCATACTGTGCGCGCCAAACTGATCCGTAAATTTACGGTTCGGGAAACGGGTACCAATCGTGGTGTCATAAATTTTGGCATCACGTGAATAAGCACTTTCTGCTTTGCCCATCACAAAAGGCGCGCGGGTCATACTTTCTACGCCACCGGCAATGTACAACTCGCCTTCACCTGCAGTAATGGCACGTGCCGAATCAATCACAGCACCGAGACCTGATGCACATAAGCGGTTTACCGTCTGACCTGGAACTGTTACCGGCATACCTGCTAACAATGCTGCAAAACGTGCCACATTACGGCTGTCTTCACCGGCCTGGTTGGTGCTACCAAAGATTACATCTTCTACATCTGCTGCCGGGATACCGGTTTTTTCCAGCAGGTTTTTAATGACTGTTGCTGCCAGATCATCTGGACGTACGCTTGCCAGACTGCCTGCATGGCGACCGATTGGCGAACGTAAACCATCATAAATATATGCATTTAACATGAGTGTTATTCCTTTAACTTTCTAATTAATGTGTTGTATGAACAAGTGGTAGACCAAGCTGAACGCGGCGACGCAACCAAGGACTTGGACGGTAACGCTGGTCACGGGTAATCGCAGTCATACGATCCAGAATTTTTAGAATTTTTTCAGCTCCCAGCACATCCCCCCATTCAATTGGACCATATGGATAGCCAAGGCCTAATTTCACCGCGATGTTGATATCTTCCACCGTTGCAACGCCTTGCTGGGCAATATCACAGCCGAGATTCACAATCATTGCCAAAGCACGTTGAGCCACAAAGCCGACGCTTTCCTGAATTACACTGGCGGTCACACCATCCAGATTGAAAATCGATTGGGCTGCTTTTACCAGCTCAGGTTGGGTGACAAAAGTTGGCATCAAGGTACGGTGTTTGTTCAGACCATATAGCAGATCGATACACACCACTTGCTGAGGTGCCAGCTGATAACGGACAGCGGCTGAAGTTGCATCTTCACCATAAGTGGCAATCAGGATTAAAGCCTCTGCTGAAGGTGTCTCAGTTTGCTCAATCTGGATATTGAACTGCTGCAGATATTGCTCAAGTGCCTGACGGTCTTCGTCATATTCGGTGCCTAGCCAGACTGATGGATATTGACTTAACTTTTCAACCAATGCTGGAGCAACATCACCTTCTTTGCTACCCGAAGTGTAATCATAGAAACCTTTACCGGTTTTACGACCTAACTGCTTGGCAATAAAACGCTGACGGGTAATCACGCTTGGACGGTAACGTGCTTCTTCATAATACTGATGATAAATCGATTCACTCACCGGGTGCGAGACATCCATACCGGTCAGATCACCTAATTCAAACGGCCCCATTTTGAAACCGATTCCGTCACGGTAGATCCTGTCAATATCATAAAATGGTGTGACATTTTCATTCAAAATTGCATAGGCTTCGCTACCAAAGGCACGGCCGGCATGGTTAATGATAAATCCTGGAGTATCTTTAGCTTTGACCGGACGATGACCCATTTTTGTAGAGAGCTGGGTTAATGCTTCAATAATATCAGCGCGGGTATTGAAGCCTTCAATCACTTCGACCACTTTCATCAGTGGTACCGGATTAAAGAAATGATAACCGGCCACACGTTCTGGCTGCTTACAGTTGGCAGCGATTGCACTGATCGACAATGAAGAGGTATTGGATGCCAGAATCGCTTCTGGTTTTATCATTCCTTCCAGTTGCTGCATCAGTTTTTGCTTGATTTCCAGATTTTCAATAATCGCTTCAACAATCAAGTCACAATCTTTCAGGTCTTCTAGCTGCTGCGCAGTCGACAGATGAGCAATATCTTCAGCGGCTTTTTCATGGCTGAATTTACCTTTATCTGCTAAGGTATTTAATGTTTTGGCCAGTTTATCCTGTGCCTGTTCGGCTGCCCCTTCTTTGGCATCAAACAGTACCACATCATGACCAGACTGAATCGCGATCTGGGCAATACCTGCACCCATCGTGCCTACACCAATAATGCCGATTTTCTGAATCTGAATACTCATGCTTATCGTCCCTGATAATTCGGTTTACGTTTTTCAATAAAGGCCTGCATGCCTTCTTTTTGATCTTCGGATGAGAACAGCATCTGGAAAGACTTACGTTCCAGGGTAAGTCCGGCATTAAGCGGCACATCTTCAGCCAGTAAAGCCACTTCCTTGATTTGTTCAAGCGCAATTGGCGGCATTTTTGCCAGACCTTCAGCCATCTTGATTGCTGTTGCAAGGGTTTCGCTGTCTTCCGTTACTTGAGACACTAGGCCAATCTGATAAGCTTCCGGCGCTGGTATCAGACAACCCGTCATGATGATACGCATCGCATGGAATTTACCCACGGCACGGAATAATCGCTGGGTACCACCGGCACCCGGCATGACACCCACTTTCACTTCAGGCTGACCAAACTGGGCGCTTTTCCCGGCAATAATAATATCTGCATGCATCGCCAGTTCACAGCCACCACCAAGTGCATAACCGTTTACAGCTGCAATCACCGGTTTTGAACACTGTGCAATCGCCTGCCAGTAACGTTCAGTCCGGCGCTGCATCATTTGAATGGTTTCTGCATTGGCCAGTTCTTTAAGATCGGCACCTGCTGCGAAATCTGTTTCACCACCGGTAAGAATAATGGCACGTACATTTTCATCGTCATTCAGTTGCAAAAAAGCCGCCGCAAGTTTCTGACGCACTTCTGTATTCAGGGCATTTTTCGCTTCTGGTCGATGAATTTTAACCATCGCTACATGAGTTGAAATTTGTTCTATTTGAACGACCTGTTCCATTAAAAAACTCCATTTATTTTGTATAGCGAAATTTTATTTTATATAAAACTAAGGTTTCTCAAGCTATAAATCAAGGATTTTTAACTCCAGAATGCAAAAAAGTTATTTTTTACTAAAAATAGAGTAAAAACTCTTGTTCATCTGGTTATTTTATGATTAATTGATTTCGCAATACGGAATTAAGTATTTTAAACTCAATCTGATTATTCATTTAAATGAATAATCGCCATAAGGCTGAACTTAAAGTTAATTTACGAAATCAAATTTTCCAGCAATGAGATGATTTTGATTTAGCGTAAAGCATGAAAAATCGAATGTAGCCTGATAATAAATGCAGCGGCTGTTGTGTGCAGAGCGAGTCTGTTAAATCAGGAAAACTATGTTTCCGTGAGGAAGAAAAATGGATTTAGCGGTAGCAGAGGAAATGCTACTTTGAATATATAGAGGATATAAGAATGACAAGCGATACCATCGTAACAGGAGACAATAAAACCGATGTCTCCTCCACGGATACCATTAAACAGGCACCAAAACGTCTTTGGATGACGGCTTTTATCTTTGCTTTTCTGATTTTGCTCTGTGACGGTGCAGATATCGGGATTCTGGCTTTTAGTCTGACCAGTCTGAAAGCTGAATGGGGCCTGACTTCTGTACAGGCGGGTGCCTTGGGAAGTTATTCTCTTTTAGGTATGGGGATCGGAGGCTTTATTGGTGGATGGGCATGCGACAAATTTGGACGTGTCCGCGTCATTGTACTGGCCACCATCGCCTTCTCGATCTTGTCAGCCTACTCAGGTTTTGCTCAGTCTTATACTGAATTTGCAATTTTACGTACTCTTTCTTGCTTGGGTTTAGGCTGTTTATATATTGCCTGTAATACTCTGATGTCAGAATACGTACCGACCAAATACCGTACTACTGTACTGGCAACATTGATGACTGGTTTCACTTTAGGTTCATTGGTGATTACCATGATTTCAGGCTGGATTATTCCTGAGTTCGGCTGGCGTATGCTGTACTGGATCACCATTGCTCCATTAGCTTTGGGTATCCTGATGCACTTTATGGTGCCAGAGCCAGAATCATGGAAACGTGTCCGTGAAATGAAAAGAACTGGTCAGATTGTGGATAACGATACCAAAAAAGGTAATCCATACATCACCATTCTTAAAGATAAAACTCATGGCAAGATGTTCATCTTGTGGTCTTTCAGCTCCGGTTTCCTGTTATTTGGTTACTTCGGTGTAAGTAACTGGTTGCCAAGTTATCTTGAAGCTGAATTAGGCATTAAGTTTAAAGAAATGGCACTGTATATGGTGGGTACATTCATCACCATGATTTTTGCCAAAATCATTGCAGGTTATGTTGCTGATAAAATTGGTCGCCGTATTGTGTTTGCTTTCGGCACCATGGGAACAGCGCTATTTATCCCTGTCGTGGTGTATATGCATAATGCCGATAACATTGGCGTACTGATGCTAATCTTCGGCTTCCTGTACGGTATTCCATATGCCATCAATGCAACCTATCTAACCGAAAGTTTCCCGACTGGTGTTCGTGGTACAGCGGTGGGCGGTGCATTCAATATTGGTCGTATCGGTGCAATCTTTGCGCCAATTACGATTGGTTATCTGGCGATGCATGGTTCGATCGGTACAGGTCTGTTGGTAATGGGTGCAGCATATTTCCTATGCGGTTTGATTCCTGCCCTGTTTATTAAAGACCGTTTATACGATCCGCAAAAAGCAGAATAAACCCTACTTCGGAAGGCAGGTCAAATCGCTGCCTTCCTCACTTCAAATATTTACAACACGTCAGTATAGAAAGGTCTCCTTTCATTCAGGATTAAAAATTTCTTTAGGGATTAAGAAATGAAAAAATTAGTTTTAGCGACATTATGTGGTATTGCTTCAGCACAGGCATTTTCAGCAGAAGCTTCTGAAGACCGTATGCAATTTCTTGAGTCACAGTTAAAGCAAATCCAGGCAGAACTAGAACAACAAAAAGCCGCGCAACTTGCATTAAAGAACCAGCAGGAACAAGCCAAAGCGCAAGACTCTAAAACGCTGAGTTCAATGGTAGATAATGTCGATGTTTATGGTTTGATCCGCTTTGATGGTGCAGTCGATTTCAAAAGTACTCCTAAAGAACGTGGACGTACCATTAACCAGATTAATAAAGTACCTTTTACTGAACCGGATTCAGTCCGTTCCGATTTTACTGCGGCTGCCAGCCGGATTGGTTTCCTGGCCAAAGATCTAGGAGGCAATCCGAATGTTTCTGCTCGTTTAGAAGCCGACTTCTGGACCAACAATGGTAAAGGCGATGGTGGATTACGTATCCGTCATGCACACTTAAAATACTATAACTGGACGTTTGGTCAGGCCTGGTCATTGATGTCAACACCAGAGATTAGCACTGAAGCTGTCGACTACAGCTTGTTCCTGGGTGGATCAGTCTTACGTACACCTCAGGTGAGCTATGCTTTCAAACTTGATCCGGAAAATACCTGGAATGTCGGTCTGGAGTACATGGCCGGTGGCGATCGTTCTTCTGCCTTACCTGCCTTAAGCACTAAATATGTTCATCAATCAGGCCCTCTTCATTTATTAGCTCAAGGCTTTGTCAATCAAAAGCAAGCGCAAACAGATACAGGTGATATTGAAAAAGTTGGCTGGGGTGTGGGCGTTGGTGGACGTTACCGTTTAGATGATCAAAACTCAATTCAGGGGAACTATTTCCATATGGTCGGTGATCAGCGTATTGCCGCTTTCTTGACTCAAGGATCAATAACTGATGGCGCTGCCTTGGGTGGAGATTATTCGGTTGATGCAGCCAATAATGAACTTTTACTGAATGAGTTCAATAGTATAAATATTGGCTTCACGCATAAATTTACGCCGAAACTACGGAGTAGTATTAATGCCAGCGTTGTTGATTTTGATGATTCCAGCGACTATGCACGCGCGAATCCTGAAACCAATAAGCGCTTAACCGACTATGTGGCTAACGTGATCTATTCTCCTGTTCCAAAGATTAATCTAGGTGCAGAATATCATCATGGCAAACGTGAAACCTTTGACAATAAGGAAGCAGATATTTCACGTATCAACTTCTCTGCCAACTATAGTTTTTAAAGCCTCAGGAGACAAGGATGTCAGCCCAAGGGCAAATTTCACGCCGTTTCATGTTCATGATGGCAATGACCTGCGCACTCTGCGCAGGTTGTAACTATTTTAACCAGCCCCTGATTTATTCTATTGCAGAGGATCTGCAAATCAGTGTGGCTCAGTCTGGCTGGACTGTAGTACTGACCCAGATTGGCTATGCCACCGGATTATTTTTGTTTGTCCCTCTGGGTGATTTGTTTGAAAAACGGCTGTATATCTGTAGTTTGATGTTGTGTACCGGACTGGCGCTTATTGGGCTTTCAGCCAGTACCAATCTGCATATGTTGTATGGCTTTACCCTGCTCGCCTCTTTTTGTTCGATTACCACCCAGATTCTGATTCCTTTTGCCGCCAGCCTGTCGCAACGTGATAAAAGTGCCGAAGTCGTTGGCCTGCTCATGAGTGGTGTTCTGGTTGGTATTCTGTTTGCCCGTACCGTGGCCGGACTGATTTCTACTTTATGGTCCTGGCATGCGGTATACCTATTTAGTGGTTGTGCAATTCTTCTGCTAAGTCTGGCCATGTGGTTCCAGTTGCCGAGTGCCAAGAGCCAGTTACAGATGAATATATTGCAAATTTATCGCTCACTATTTACCTTTGCCCGAACAGAACCCATGTTGATCAGGCGTAGTATGATCGGCGGCTTGGGCTTTGGCATGCTGAGTATTATCTTTACTACCATGACTTTTATTCTGGCTGAAGCACCTTATCATTTTAACGATTTCCAGATTGGCCTCATGGGCATTGTGGGAGTGGTCGGCATCTGGTCCTCTCAGTGGACCGGTAAAATGATTGGCAGGCATCGGGAAAAATGGATTGCGCACCTAGCCACATGTGGACTGATTCTGGCCTGGATTCCCTTATTCTTTGCCCAAAATTATTTATGGATTTATATCCTGGGCTTGATTCTGGCTTATTTCGGAATTTCCTGTTTGCATGTCCTGAACCAGAATCTAGTCTATCGAATTTCAATGCAGGCTCGCTCGCGGATTAATGCCATCTATATGACCTGTTATTTTTCAGGTGCTGGTCTGGGAGCATTTTTATCGCTGCATTTATGGAAAAGCTATGGCTGGTCTGCCTGTGTCATTTTAGGTTTTATTTTTGCCGTGTTGATCTTTGTGATTAACTATTATGATTTAAACCAAGAAAGAAATTTAGCCAATATTCAGCCTGAGCCTTAGATACTGTTAAAAACCTTTGGGGGTTAAAAAGCTTATTTTTTTATCCCGCTTTCTGTACCAAGTGCAAATTCTAAAGATGATACGCTCATAAAATAGGAAAATTCTTTAGACCTGTTTATCATTGTCTTTCTATCTGAAAAGCGGTTGAAAATATTGATATCTTAACTTTTTAGAGTTAATTCAATTTACTATTTTCCATTGCGAGATAAACAGGCTTCAATTCAGTTAAAGGCGCAGGTTTTGCATAAAAGAAGCCTTGTAGCAGATCACAACCCTGTTGATAGAGCAAACTGGCCTGACTTAAAGTTTCGACCCCTTCCGCGACAACTTCCAAATCCAGCTGATGTGCCAAGTGAATAATCGATTGCACAATTGCAGCATCCTGACCATCGAGGGTCAGTTCTTCAATAAAACTACGGTCTAACTTGATTTGATTAATCGGCAAGCGACGCAGATAACTGAGACTCGAATAACCTGTACCAAAATCATCAATGGCAACCTGTACACCTAAAGCACGTACTGCTTTCAAAATTTCTATCGTTCGATCTGCACCATTAATGATGACACCTTCCGTAATTTCAATTTTAAGTAATTCCGGCGGTAATTGACTGAGTTCAAGCGCATGTTCAAGTACCTGCAAAAAGCCTGCTCTACGGAATTGCAAAGGAGAAATATTCACCGATACTGTGATCTGGCTATTGTGCGTCTTGTTCCACTCCGCAATATCTAGACAGGCCTTTTCCAATACCCATTGACCTACGCTAATAATTTGCCCGGTTCTTTCTGCAAGTGGAATAAAAATCGCTGGGGAAATATAACCCTGCTGTGGATGGCACCAACGGATTAAAGCTTCTACACCTGTTACCAGTCCAGTTTCAGGATGAATCAACGGCTGATAGAACAGGTCAAAATTTTCCTGATTGATCGCTTCCATGAGTTCCAGACGCAGATTAGTATAGTCTATTTCTGCGACAGGCTGCATTCTGGTTTTTTCATACCACTGCCACATATTACGACCTTGTCTTTTGGCTTCCTGCATCGCCAAAACAGACTGATAAATCAATTCAGAAGAATGATGAATCGAACTGTCATCTGCCACAATACCAATGCTGGCACTTAAATGTATTTTGTACTGATCGACGATAAACAGCATGGAAAGAAGATCAAGAATTTCTCCAGCAATCACCTCGACTTCAGTGTGCTCATCTGTCCCTGAGAGCAGCAAAATGAATTCATCTTCAGCGAAGCGGCATAGCACATTATTGCCTTGAACAAATTTTTGCAGCCGCTCGCCCACACTTTTGAGAATCTGGTCACCCACCAGATGACCTAAGCTGTCATTTATATTTTTAAAATCATCCAGATCTATATACAGCAAGACTAAAGGTTGTGAGCTCTCGTGCTGTGCTTCAAAAATATTTTCCAGAATCTGTTTGAATGCATGCTGGTTCGGTAAACCGGTTAAATGATCATGAGTATGCTGATGCTGAATATATTCTTCGTGAATACGTTGCTGAGTAATATCTTCCTGAATCCCCAAAAAATGGGTGCAGGTTCCTGTCTGGTCAAAAATAGGACCTAGGGTTAAACGATTCCAGAACCAGCTGCCATCTTTACAGTAACTTTTTATAGTTACCTGAATTTCTTTTTGTTCTTTAACTGCTTGCTTGAGTAATGCAATCTGATCCGGATCAGTATCTGGACCCTGTAAGAAAAAGCAGCTTTGCCCTAGTACTTCTGCTGCCGTATAACCGGTGAGCTTTAGAAAAGCTGGATTCACATACACCATTAGCCTTTCTTCAGAGACATCGGTAATAAAAAGACTATTCGGACTAGCCTCTACCCCACGTTTTAATAATCGTAGAGACTCCTTGTTTTCACGCGATACAGTAATATCTCGGGCAATGCCAATAATAACGGTGACTTTCTGATTTTGAATAATCGGTAAATTGGTCAGATCCAGCCATAAGATATCGCCTGCAACATTATAAATTGGAAGTTCATAATGTTGAGATTTACCTTGCGCTGCTTCTGAAAATGAAACATTCGCAAGTTCATGGAATTCGGGCGGTATGAAGGCACAATAGTGCTGACCATGAATTTGCGCTTTAGAAAAACCTGTAATTTCTTCGCAAGCAATATTGGTATTAAGCACATGTCCCTGCAGGTCAAGTTCAAAAATAATATCTGGATGATAGGTATAAAATGAGCTGTATTTTTCATTAAGCTCATGTCTTTTTTGACGTTCCTGATCAAGCTCGATTGCGAGGGCAACTAATTTTGCCGCTTGCTGTAAAAGCTGAATATGAGGTTCAGTCGGTATTTTGGGTGTTCGATAATAGGTGGCAAACGTTCCGTATAGAATATCTGAAGCATTAATAATCGGCATAGACCAGCAGCTAGACAATTTTTCTGCATTTACCAAAGCACGGTAAGACTGCCAGTTTGGGTCTTTCATTAAATTCGGACTAATGACCAACTGACGTAAGAAAGCAGCTACGCCACACGATCCTTGATTTGGCCCAATTTTCAAATCTTGAATAGCATTACAGTACTCTTTTGAAAAGTGCTGTTTGCCACTTATAACATTTAAAGTTTGGGTGTCATCCTGATAGAGCATAATGGTGACAAGCGCATCTGGAATGCGCGATTCAAGCCACTGGCTAATGACATCGAGGATAGGCTTAAGTTCAGTATGGCGACCAATCAGATTAAAAATATGAAAAATTTCTTGATCATCACAATTATTATTCATTCAGACTATCACCTTCCTTAGCTTGTTAACATTTTAGACTTATTATTAAAATAATCATTAGCAAAAGTTTGTATTTATATCTTTAAAATACGGAAATACGGAAATACGGAAATACGGAAATACGGAAATACGGTCAATATTACGTGTATTTGATAATAATTCTAAAATTTAAAAATCACAGCCGAAGCTGTGATCTAAAACTATACTTTTACTTAATCAGAATATTGCGGACTTATTTTTAGGCTGCTTGTTGACGACTGTCCACTAATTTACAGCCTGTCTGCTGTTGTAATTCTTCAAAGCTTAAGCCATCCACTATTTCAATAACCTGAGCTTGTCGGTCTTTTAATTCAATCACACACAAATCAGTATAAATACGGTTGACACAATGTTTACCTGTTAGAGGATAAGTCAGTTCTTCAACAATTTTTGCCTCACCGTTTTTGGTCACATGTTCCATGCAAACATAGACACAGCGAGCACCCACTGCCAGATCCATCGCACCGCCTACAGCAGGTACAGCATCAGCATTACCGGTATGCCAGTTCGCCAGATCACCATTAATAGCGACCTGAAAAGCCCCCATGATACAGATATCCAGATGCCCGCCTCGCATGATATCGAAAGAGTCGGCAGAATTCATAAAACTGCCACCTTGCAACATGCTTACGAGTTCTTTGCCGGCGTTAATCAGATCATCATCTGCCTGTTCAGGATCACTCAATGCAGCAAAACCTAAAACGCCATTTTCCGAGTGTAGAATTACTCCTTGTTCAGGTTTTAAATAACCTGCTACGCGTGTCGGTAAACCAATACCCAAATTTACAAAAGAGCCGGTTGGAATGTCTTGTGCAACTTTAGCTACAATCTGTTCACGACTACGTTTTTGAATATTCATTATTTAATATCTCCAACCTTGACCACATGCTGTACAAAAATTCCTGGCGTTACAATGATCTCTGGATCAAGTTCTCCCAGTTCCACAACTTGATGGACTTGTGCAATGGTGGTTTTTGCTGCTTTGGCCATGATCGGACCAAAATTCCGTGCTGCCTTACGGTAGGTCAAGTTGCCCCACTGATCTGCCTGATTGGCATAAACCAAGGCATAATCAGCATGTATCGGATATTCCAGCACATAATCTTTTCCATTGATATTACGGGTTTCTTTACCCTCAGCTATTTTGGTACCAAAACCGGTTGGAGTAAAAACAGCTCCTAAGCCTGCACCGGCTGCCTGAATACGGCAGGCCAGATTGCCTTGTGGCACCAGTTCCAGCTCAACTTTTCCGGCTTTATACAGATCTTCAAAGACGGTTGAGTTATTGGCTCGTGGAAATGAACAGATCATTTTTTTAACCAGTCCAGACAACAGCAGATTGGTTAGACCACGATCTCCAGAAGCTGCATTGTTGTTAATAATGGTTAAGTCTCTAGGACCAAAGTCAATTAATGCTTCGATTAATTCTACCGGCTGACCTGCCAGGCCAAAACCACTGGTCATAATGTGTGCACCATCAGGAATTTGCTTAAGTACCGTCTCGATATCCTGCGTGATTTTATTCATCATATTGCTTCCTAGCATGTTCTATCTATATTACGAGTGCAGATTAATCTGCCTTTTGTGGATCAAATAAGCGGTCTTTAATAAAGAAAGCGGGTATCAGGCCGCAAAGAAAATAGGCAATGCCCATAATCAGTAAGCCGGTACCAATTGAGCCTCCTTGAGCAAAATAGCCAATGGTAAGAGGTGCAAACACCGCACCCAGTCGGCCTACGTTATATGCCCCACCCACTGCTGTTCCACGCACTTTGGTGGAGAAGCTTTCTGTCATGTAAGTCGCATTAATACCGTATGGAATACCATAGAGAAAACCGAAAAATAACATCAGCCAGAGGATATTATCCGGCGTATTACCAAAGACAATCACAGGGATAAAAATTGCAGTACCCATAGTGCCGAAAGCAAATACCGCACGACGGCCAATCCGGTCAGCGATAAAACCAGCAATAACTTTGGTACACATCATGATCAGGAAAGTCCCGATCATATACATGGTCATTTCTTTAAACTTGATTCCCAGATCAGTCTCTAAATACGCCGGTAGCCAGTTGCTGACTCCATAATAGCCAAACTGTAAAAATGCGGTACTGAAGGACCAGAGGATAAACATGCGACGGCTAAGTGCATCTTCAAAAATCATTTTAAAAGTATTTTTTGGTTTTTCCTGCAGAATACCACTGGCTTTTGCATCCAGGCGTGCTTTACGCGCATCTAACCAGGCTTTCGGCTCAGGCACCAAGAAGTACATCGCGAAGGCCAGTACAATTGGAATAATGGCAATATAATAGAGGTATCGCCAGCCAAATTCAGGCAATAGCCATCCAGCCAGAACAGTTGCGACCACCGAGCCTAAAGTCCAGCCAGTCATAAGCGTTGCCAATACTGTAGAGCGATATTTGGTGGGTACATACTCTGCCATGAGTGTGTTACAGGCAATATATAGAGCACCTAGTCCAATCGCAGACGTAAAGCGCAGCCATTTGAACTGATCATAACTTTCTACGAATCCTAACCAGAAGGTTAATGAAGAAAATAATGCAATGGCAATGACGATCACACGAACCCGGCCAAAACGGTCACAAGCCCAGCCACCAAAAAAACCGCCGATAGCCATGCCTGCAAGCGTCCAGCTCCCTAAGGCACCGGCCTGCATATTACTTAATGAAAACTCTTGTTTCAGACTGGTCAGACTGTAGGCTAATAACGCAATATCAGCACCATCAACCAATAATGCTAAAAATGAGAAAATAAAGGCCAGAATCCAGACTCTTTGCTTGGGTTCGTTTCCACCTTCCACTGGGTGTTGTTGTGAACTGATCGTATCCATAATGCTCTTTCTACTTTTCGGCACTCCTGTGCCTTTTTAAAACGCATATTTCACTTAATTATTTAGGTGAAATATAGAATATTCGCTGATCATTACCACGCTTTAGCAAGGTGGTATAAAATGATTTTCAAAGTTCTTGATAAATTTTCTCTGCAGAAATCACGTAGCAATACATTGAATGATGTGATTAAGCACAATTCTTAAACCCGTAAAACAATCTAGCCAGCAATGCTGGCTAGAAGTTGATGTCAGGTTTAGTTGCAAAAGGCTGCAATTCCGGTTTGTGCACGACCTAAAATCAGGGCATGTACATCATGGGTACCTTCATAGGTATTTACCACTTCCAGATTAACCAGATGACGGGCTACACCGAATTCATCGCTAATGCCATTTCCACCCATCATGTCACGGGCCAAACGGGCAATATCCAGTGCCTTGCCGCAGTTGTTGCGCTTGATCAGTGATGTACCTTCAACTGAAGCAATGCCTTCATCCTTCATGCGGCCAAAACGTAAAGCCACCTGCAAACCGAGTGCAATTTCAGTTTGCATATCTGCCAGTTTCTTCTGGATCAGCTGATTCGCAGCGAGTGGTCGACCAAACTGTTTACGGTCCATGGTGTATTGATGTGCGGTATGCCAGCAGAACTCTGCAGCTCCCATGGCACCCCAGGCAATCCCGTAACGTGCACTATTCAAGCAGGTAAAAGGCCCTTTTAAACCGCGAACTTCCGGAAATGCATTTTCTTCTGGAACAAAGACGTTATCCATTACAATTTCACCGGTGATTGAGGCACGTAGACCCACCTTGCCGTGAATCGTTGGAGCAGAAAGCCCTTCCCAGCCTTTTTCTAAAATAAAGCCACGAATGTCACCGATATTACCTTCGGCAGAAACTTCTTTGGCCCAAACTACAAATACATCGGCAATCGGACTATTGGTAATCCACATTTTTGCGCCAGTTAAACGGTAACCACCCTCGACTTTTTTAGCACGGCTAATCATGCTGCCCGGATCCGAACCATGATCCGGCTCGGTCAAGCCGAAGCAACCAATATATTCACCGGTTGCTAATTTTGGTAAATACTTCTGCTTTTGCTCTTCAGAACCAAATTCATTAATGGGTACCATCACCAGAGAGCTTTGTACGCTGGCCATTGAACGGTAACCTGAATCGACACGTTCAACTTCACGAGCAATCAGACCATAACTGACATAATTTAAACCTGCACCGCCGTACTGTTCCGGAATGGTTGGACCGAGTAAACCCAGTTCTCCCATTTCACGGAAAATAGCCGGATCGGTTTTTTCATGACGGAACTGTTCCAGTACACGCGGCATCAGTTTGTCTTGACAGTACGCTGCCGCTGCATCGCGAATCATGCGCTCTTCTGATGTCAGTTGCTGTTCTATTAAAAACGGGTCTTGCCAATCAAATCTAATTTTTGTCGTCATTTTAATATTTCCTTATTTTAAAATTATGAGATTAGGCGGTTGCTTGTTTAATCATTTCACGCGCAATAATAATTTGCTGGATTTGTGTGGTTCCTTCATATAAACGGAACAGACGCACATCACGGTAGAAACGTTCAATTGAATATTCACTGATATAACCCGCTCCACCATGAATCTGCAAACAGCGATCAGCAACTCGACCACACATTTCAGTTGCAAACATTTTGGCACAAGAGGCTTCAGTCGTAACATTTTGGCCAGCATCACGTAGACGCGCAGCATCCAGAACCATACATTTGGCTGCATAAATCTCGGCTTTGGAGTCTGCCAACATACCCTGGATCAGCTGGAAATTCGCAATGGGCTGACCAAACTGTTTGCGTTCCACTGCATAGTTAAGTGCGTCTTCCAGCATACGCTCAGCCATGCCGACGCTATAACCAGCAATGTGCAGACGGCCCTTATCCAGAACGCGCATTGCTGTTTTAAAGCCGATCCCTTCTACACCGCCAATCAGCTGATCTTTATGCACTTTACAGTTATCAAAAATTACATCACAGGTATAGGAACCATGTTGGCCCATTTTCTTGTCAATTTTACCTAGGCTTAAACCAGGTGTACCTGCTTCAACTAGAAATGCTGAAATACCGCTCGCACCTTTAATCTCTTGATTGGTACGTGCCATCACGGTAAATGTCGTGGCACGTGGTGCATTGGTGATAAAGCGTTTAGTTCCATTTAAAATATAATAATCGCCGTCTTTGACAGCGCTGGTTTTTAAAGCAGCAGCGTCTGAGCCGGAATCTGGTTCAGTCAAACAGAATGAACCAATAATTTCGCCCGTTGCATAACGCGGTAAATATTTCTGTTTTTGTTCTTCTGTACCGTCGATAATGATGCCACTTGAGCCAATGCCGTTGTTAGTACCAATTAAAGAGCGGAAGGCAGCCGATGTCTGACCCAACTCCATCGCGACCAGAATTTCTTCTTCCATGGTAATGCCTAAACCGCCATATTCTTCTGGAATCGTCAGGCCAAACAAGCCCAGCTCTTTCATCTGTTCCACAATATGTTCAGGAATGGCATTGTTCTCTTCTACTTCATGCTCAAGAGGCACCAGTTCATTTTTTACAAAATCGCGAATCGTTGACAGAAGTTGGTCTAGCATTTCCGGATCACGAATCATATGAATCTCCATGGATATAATTTAGGTAAATTCCTTTACCCTTATTTTTGTTTCGTATTACGAAATAAATAATCATATAAAATCATTTTGAGCAAGTAAAATTATTAAAAATTTTATTTTTTAAACAAAAAATGAAATTTCTCTGGTATTCCAGTTGATTTGTGTTTAAGATTTAATTTCACGATACGAAATATTTTAATGAATGATTGTTTTATTTATCAGTTTTTTTGAATAGATAATTAAACCTTTTTTCTTGCTGTAATACTTATCGATCCCTGACTCTTTCGGAGAAATCGAAACTTCTTAAATGTGTGGGCTACGTATTAAACCTAAAAAACTAGATGATTTCATATTGTCTTTAAACTTGGGTAACAGGATTCTTTCCGACCACAAATAATTTCGGTACTATTTCCTATATTTTATCTTTTATAGAAGTGTTTTATTTTGTATCGTGAAATTATATTGTTATCATATTTACTAATTTAACCTTAATTGCCTTGAACATGACAAAAAATAAAACTGGTGAAATTCCCAATTTCGACGAAATCCGTTTAGATCCGATTTCACATATTCATAGAGAAAACAATCCTCAATTTATTGCATCTATTGCGCGTGGATTGGAAATCTTGCGTTGCTTTTCAGCGACCAATCAATTGCTTGGTAATCAGGAAATTGCACAATTAACCAATTTGCCTAAGCCAACTGTAGCTCGTATTACCAGCACCCTGGTTTCTTTAGGTTATTTAAAACAACTGCCGAATACCACGAAATATCTGCTGGATGTTGGCGTATTGGCTTTAGGCTATGCAGCTTTAAGTAATATTTCTGCACGTACTCAGGCTTATCCGTTTATGGAAGAAATGTCACGCTATTCCCAAGCCCCTGTGGCAATGGCTACCCGTGACCGTTTGAGCATGATTTATCTGGAAGTGGTACATACAGAATCGACGCTGACCATGCGCCGCCCTGTCGGTTCGACTTTACCGATTCATAGTAGTGCCATGGGACGTGCCTGTCTGGCAGCGATGGATGTAAAGGAACGCGAATATTTATTTGATGCCATCAAGAAAAGAAACGAAGATCAGTGGCCAACCATCAAGCGTAATCTGGAACGTGCAATCCGTGATTATCAGGATTATGGCTACTGTCTGTCTTTAGGTGACTGGGCTAAGGATGTGAATTCCGTGGCAGTTCCGTTGGTTCACCCCAAACATGGGATATTAACGTTTAACTGTGGTGCCCCAAGTTATCTGTTAAATCAGGAAAAACTGGAAAATGAAATTGGACCGCGTCTGATTCACATGGTGAATAATATTGCAATGAATCTCAATAACATATAAAAAATTAATTATCAGAGCGACATTAAGTCGCTCTTTTATTGAATACCCAATCTACACATCTTCTTCCTTTATCCAGAATTCTCAGCAAACCTTTTTAATGCTGCGAAATAGATAAGATTTAAAAAAGATAGATTCCTATTCCAAATAAAAAGATCAAAAATAAGCTTCATAACCGATTTAGATAATGCTATAAATATCGTATAGCGAAATTGGATTTTATATTATGGAAGATATAACAAGAGAATCGATGGAGTTTGACGTCGTCATCGTAGGCGCAGGCCCTGCGGGTCTTTCTGCTGCGATCAAAATCCGTCAACTTGCAATTGAAAACAACTTAAACGATTTGTCCGTTTGTGTCGTAGAAAAAGGCTCCGAAGTCGGTGCACATATTCTGTCTGGTGCTGTGCTTGAACCGCGTGCCATGAATGAACTGTTCCCGGACTGGAAAGAACAGGGTGCCCCGCTGAATGTCCCGGTGACTGAAGATAAAACCTTCTTCCTGCTTTCAGATGAAAAATCACAGGAAGCACCACACTGGATGGTGCCTAAAACCATGCACAATGATGGCAACTATGTCATCTCGCTCGGCAACTTGGTGCGCTGGTTAGGCCAGAAAGCCGAAGAACTGGAAGTGTCAATCTTCCCGGGCTTTGCCGCATCCGAGATTCTGTATCATGCCGATGGCACGGTAAAAGGCATCCAGACCGGTGACATGGGTATCGGTAAAGATGGCGAACCAACGCATAACTTTACCCCGGGTTATGAACTGCATGCCAAATACACAATTTTCGCTGAAGGCTGCCGTGGTCATCTTGGTAAGCGCCTGATCCAGAAATTCAACCTGGACAAGGATGCGGATCCACAACATTACGGCATCGGCATTAAAGAGCTTTGGGAAATCGATCCTGCCAAGCACAAACCGGGTCTGGTGATGCACGGTGCCGGCTGGCCGCTTTCTGAAACCGGTTCTTCAGGCGGCTGGTGGCTGTACCATGCCGAGAACAACCAGGTGACCCTGGGCATGATTGTGGATCTGTCTTATACCAACCCGCATATGTATCCATTTATGGAAATGCAGCGCTGGAAAACCCATCCATTAATTAAGCAATATCTGGAAGGTGGTAAGCGTATTTCTTATGGTGCGCGTGCTGTGACCAAAGGTGGCTTTAACTCATTACCAAAATTCACTTTCCCGGGTGGCTCGTTAATTGGGGATGATGCCGGCTTCCTGAACTTTGCCAAGATCAAGGGTTCTCATACGGCGATGAAATCCGGCATGCTCTGCGGTGAAGCGGTGTTTGAAGCGATTGCTGCTGGTGTAGAAAAAGGCGGTGATCTGGCGGTGGCGCGTGTTATAGAGGGCGAAGATTTCTTTGTGAAAGAACTCACCGCATATACCGACAAGTTCAACAACAGCTGGTTAAAAGAAGAGTTATACAACTCGCGTAACTTTGGCCCGGCAATGCACAAATTCGGTCAATGGATCGGTGGTGCCTTTAACTTTATCGACCAGAACGTGTTTAAAGTGCCATTTACCCTGCACGATCTGGTTCAGGATCATGCTGCGTTGAAAACCCAGGCGGCTGAAAGCTTCAAGCCAAACTATCCAAAACCGGATGGCAAGCTGACCTTTGACCGTCTGTCTTCAGTGTTTGTATCGAATACCGTGCATGAAGAAAACCAGCCAGCGCATCTGAAACTCACCGATGCTTCAATTCCGGTGGAAGTGAACCTGCCGAAATGGGATGAGCCTGCACAGCGTTACTGCCCGGCAGGTGTTTATGAAATCATGGAAAATAATGACGGTTCGAAACGCTTCCAGATCAATGCAGCCAACTGTGTGCACTGCAAGACCTGTGACATTAAGGACCCTTCCCAGAACATCACCTGGGTGACACCGGAAGGTGGTGGTGGTCCGAATTACCCGAATATGTAAGGTAGTTCCTGTGAATGAGAAAAATACATCTATTTCTTACATTCACATACCCAATCTTGAAGCAGTTAGTATTAACACTTCACTTTAATTTTTTAGGTAATTCCAGTTCCCTCGGGAGCTGGGATTAATAAATTTTCAAATAGAAAAATAGAAAAATAGAAAAATAGAAAAATAGAAAAATAGAAAAATAGAAAAATAGAAAAATAGAAAAGATTGCATATAGGGTCAGAGATAAAAATGGCCTACTCGAAACCGAGTAAGCCATTTTTTAAGATTTAAAACAAATGACGAAAAATTTTAGTCATTCTTCTATGGATTATTGCTGAGCCACAAACTCGGCACGCGCTGCATGCAATTTCTTATAGCTGTCAATTAAACGTAAATGACGGTCCAGTCCTTCAAGCTGCATATTGGTTTCGGTCAAACCATAGAAACGAACTGTGCCTTCGATTGAACCTAGAACGGCATCCATACGGGCATCACCAAACATACGGCGGAAGTTGTGCTCATAATCATCCAGTTCCATTTCATCATCCAGAATGACTTCCAGAACGACATTCATGCACTGGTAGAACAGGCCACGTTCAACGGTATTGGTATTGAACTGCAGGAACTGCTCAACCAGATCTTTGGCTTCTTCAAATTGCTGCAAAGCCACATAAATCAGTAGTTTCAGTTCAAGAATAGTGAGTTGGCCCCATTCAGTATTTTCATCGAACTCGATACCGATCAAGGTTTTGATTTCGGTATAGTCATCCTCATCTGCTTCTTCCAGACGCTCAACCAATGCTTCCAATTGTTCATCATCCAGACGGTGCAGATTCAGGATATCTTCACGATATAACAAAGCCTTGTTGGTATTGTCCCAAACCAGATCTTCTACCAGATAAATTTCCGAATAGCCCGGTACCAGAATACGGCAAGCTGTTGCACCTAGATGCTGATACACCGCCATATAAACTTCATGGCCCATGTCTTCCAGAATCGTGAATAATTCCTGAGCTTCGTCCGCATTCGAATTTTGACCGTTATTAGTGAAATCCCACTCGACAAAATCATAATCTGATTTCGCGCTGAAGAAACGCCAAGACACTACACCGCTCGAGTCGATGAAATGCTCGACGAAGTTATTTGGTTCAGTCACGGCATTACTGCTAAAGGTTGGTTTTGGCAGATCATTCAGACCTTCAAAACTACGGCCTTGCAATAACTCAGTCAGACTGCGTTCTAATGCCACTTCAAAGTTAGGATGGGCACCGAATGAGGCAAATACACCGCCAGTACGCGGGTTCATCAGGGTGACACACATGACCGGGAACTGACCGCCTAAAGATGCATCTTTGACCAGAACCGGGAAGCCCTGTTCTTCTAGGCCTTTAATGCCTTCAACAATTTTTGGATATTTTGCCAGAACATGTTCAGGCACATCCGGTAGTGCCAGTTCACCTTCCAGAATTTCGCGTTTAACAGCACGCTCGAAAATTTCAGACAGACATTGTACTTGCGCTTCAGCCAAGGTATTGCCGGCGCTCATCCCGTTACTTAAGTAAAGGTTTTCGATTAGATTTGATGGGAAATAAACGGTTTCACCATCAGATTGACGTACAAATGGCAGTGAGCAGATGCCACGTGCTTTATTACCAGAGTTGGTATCATAAAGATGGATACCCAATAATTCATCTTCAGGATCATAAATTTCACGGGTATGTTCATCTAAAACTTCTGCAGGTAGTTCGCCATTCAGACCTGGCTGGAACCATTTTTCATCTGGATAATGCACAAATTCGGCATTGGCAATATCCTCACCCCAGAACTGGTCGTTATAGAAGAAGTTACAGTTCAGACGCTCAATAAATTCACCCAAAGCAGATGCCAGCGCACTTTCTTTGGTCGAACCTTTACCGTTGGTAAAGCACATTGGCGACTGCGCATCACGAATATGCAATGACCAGACATTCGGCACGATATTACGCCAAGACGCAATTTCAATCTTCATGCCGAGGCCTGCCAGAATGGCAGACATATTGGCAATGGTTTCTTCCAGCGGCAGGTCTTTACCTGGAATGAAAGTTGTATGATCAGAAGCCAGACTTGGCATCAATAAAGCTTGAGCATCCGCATCAATGCTTTCCACTTCTTCAATGACAAATTCAGGACCGGTTTGAATTACTTTCTTGACAGTACAACGATCAATCGAACGTAAAATCCCTTGGCGGTCTTTTTCAGAAATATCAGCCGGCAGTTCCACCTGAATTTTAAAAATCTGTTTATAGCGGTTTTCAGGATCAACAATATTGTTTTGCGAAAGGCGGATATTATCAGTCGGAATGTCACGTGCTGCGCAATAGACTTTGACAAAATAAGCCGCACAAAGTGCTGATGACGCCAGAAAATAATCGAATGGGCCGGGTGCCGAACCATCGCCTTTATAGCGGATCGGCTGATCGGCAATCACCGTGAAGTCATCGAACTTGGCTTCCTGGCGAAGATTATCGAGATAATTGACCTTAATTTCCATGTGGATACCTAAATATTCTTATGTGCCGTCACGGACAGATAAGATGCTGAATCTGAATATACAAGCCGGTTCACGGAGGAGAACTTGAATGAAAAATAGAAAATGGTCAGGTTATACCATTTGACGAAGTGTCTGGATAACGCTGCCGAGAATGGGCGCTATTATAGAATTATTTTATGAAATTGATAATATTTGTCTGAAATTCTGGCAGATTAAACCAGATCCTCAGTCTTTCCTGAGCTGCCGGAGCATGAATCAACTTCAAGTCATGGCTTATACTATTAATCAAAGTTGCAGATAAGGCAGATTTTCACCTGCCTAGTCTGAGATAACTTTAGAAATCATAACTCAGTGCAAATACTGCAAGATTACGCTGCTTGTCATCATAGCGGTCATAACCGCCAAAGATATATTCACCTGACACACTCAACTGCGGTAAAAGCGCATAACTGAGTCCGGCAGAAGCATAACGAAAGGCAAACTGCTTTTCAGTATCGCCCAGTTCACCGCCTTCGTATTTGCCTTCATCGTTAAAATAGCTCCCCGCTGCCGTAACGCTGGCATTGAGGCGATCATTTAACTGGTGGCTCAGGTTAAGCGTGTAAAAAGTATCGCCCTGATTGGCATAAGCCACATCATACAGATAAGTCGATACGCTGGCGCCGATACTGGTCTGATCATTCAATGCACGGCTTACATTTAAACCTAGCTCATTTCCAGTGGTGTTCTCACCGCCCGGATAATAATAGGTCGCATTCCATAAATCCCAATCATAATTTTCGCTGCTATAGGTATAACCCACCAGAAAATCATGCTCGAATTTATCTGAACGATGTCCCTGACGCCCCTGCACTTCTGCATAAGAGTATCCAAGCGTAGATCCCCAATATCCGACATAAAAATTGCCATAAGCCAGATTCAATGCAGCCTGTACAGCAACGTCATCATTTTCAGGTGCATTGGTCAAACCGCGGGAGACGTATTTGGAGACCACACTCAAGTTTCCGCTTGCTTCTATTTGTTTTACTTCCGCATCATCGGCATAACAGTAAAAACTTGAAACAGCAGCACAGCCAAACAGCACTGTTTGATTGAATATTTTCATAAAATATAAATTGTATTAAGCAAAGCCGGAGATAAAACGACAGCAGTCGAGGTTTTATCTCCGTTTTGGGGAAAAAATTGAAATTCGTTTTACTCCTGCTTTGCCAGATGACAGGAATAAAACCATGATTTAAGCGCGAGGCGCCTTGTAAAAAGGTGCCGATGAAGGCGCAAGAGCAGGTTTGCCACGAATATGGTCTGCCAGTTTTTCAGCGATCATAATCGTAGTTGCATTGAGGTTACCGGTAATGATCAAAGGCATTATCGAGGCATCAATCACACGCAGACCCTGCATTTCATGTACGCGTCCATAACCATCGACAACCGCCATGTCATCCTCACCCATTTTACAGCTACACGATGGATGATACGCGGTTTCTGCATGATTACGAACAAATTCATCAATTTCAGCATCTGTTTGTAGATGTTTTCCCGGACTGATTTCTTCACCACGATAGGGATCCAATGCCGGCTGATGCATAATTTCCCGGGTAATCCGGATGGCATCGCGGAATTCACGCCAGTCCTGTTCGGTACTCATATAATTAAACAGAATACTTGGATGCTCAAACGGATCTTTGGATTTCAGACGGATACGACCTCGTGACGGCGAACGCATAGAGCCCACATGAGCCTGAAAACCATGTTCATGAATGGCATTGGTGCCATTATAATTAATCGCCACAGGCAGGAAATGATACTGGATATTGGGCCAGTCAAATTCGTCTGAAGAGCGGATAAAACCACCGGCTTCAAACTGGTTGCTGGCTCCAATACCTTTTCCTAAAAATAACCATTCTGCGCCAATCATGGGCTGGTTATACCATTTTAATGCTGGGTATAAGCTGACCGGTTTTTTGCACTTATATTGTAAGTACATTTCCAGATGGTCTTGCAGGTTTTCACCCACACCCGGCAGGTCCTGAACCACCGGAATATCCAGACTTTTTAACAATTCAGCCGGACCTACACCAGAGCGTTGCAGGATTTGTGGAGATGCAATTGCACCTGCACATAGTAGAACTTCACGATCCGCAAAGACCTGAATCGGCTGTAAGGTATTTTGACCTTCAAAATATTCTACGCCAATTGCCTGATTACGATTAAACAGAATCCGGTTGGTCATAGCGTGGGTAATAATCGTGAGATTATCCCGGTCTTTGGCCATATCCAGATAACCACGTGCCGTACTGGAACGACGGCCTTGCGGCGTTACGGTACGGTCCATCGGTCCAAAACCTTCCTGCTGATAGCCATTCAGGTCATCAGTACGTGGATAACCGGCCTGTACACCTGCCTCGACCATGGCATGGAACAGTTCACTATTGCCATTTTTAGGTGTTGCGACCGAAACCGGTCCAGAATCACCATGATAATCATTGCCGCCAATATCGCGCGTTTCAGCTTTTTTATAATACGGCAGACATTCAGCATAGCTCCAGTGTTCTAGCCCCTTCAGGCTGGCCCACTGTTCCAGATCCATAGCATTACCACGAATGTAACACATGCCGTTAATTAATGAAGAACCGCCCAGACCCTTGCCGCGCCCGCACTCCATACGACGGTTATTCATATGTGGTTCAGGATCGGTCAGATAGGCCCAGTTATAGCGTCGTCCCTGTAATGGATAAGCTAATGCAGCCGGCATTTGTGTTCTGAAATCTAGACGATAATCTGGTCCACCCGCTTCCAGCAACAGGACCTTTACATCCGGATCTTCAGTTAAACGCGCTGCGAGTACATTTCCTGCCGAACCTGCACCGATAATAATATAGTCGTAATTCATCCAATCCTCCCTTATGCGCTAAATACAGATTGGAAAGGGCTAAGTTCAACTTGCACTGACTTGGTCTGGGTATATTGCTGTAGCGTGACAATACCATTTTCGCGACCAACACCTGAATGTTTATAGCCACCAACTGGCATTTCTGCCGGTGATTCGCCCCAAGTATTAATCCAGCAAATGCCGGCTTCGATTTGATGAATAATACGATGCGCACGTGCCAGATTCGGTGTCACGACACCAGCTGCCAGACCATACTCGGTGTCATTGGCTCGACGAATCGCCTCTTCTTCTGAGTCATAACTTAGAATACTCATGACCGGACCAAATATTTCGTCACGGACAATCGTCATGTCGTCACGGCAATCGGTAAATACCGTTGGTAGCACATAAGCGCCTTGGGCAAATTGCTCATCTTCGGCACGGCCACCACCACAAAGTAAACGAGCGCCTTCTTTTTTGCCCTGTTCGATATAATCCAGCACTTTTTCCATATGAGAGAAGCTGGACACTGGACCAAAATTGGTCTCAGGATCAAGTGGATCTCCCATACGGATATAAGGAATACGCTGCAGAATCTTTTCTTCGAATTCGGCTTTCAAGGCTAAAGGTACAAATACACGGGTACCATTGGTACAGACCTGACCGGAACTATAGAAGTTAGCCATCATGGCAATATCTGCCGCCAGATCCAGATCGGCATCTTCACAGATAATCAGCGGGGATTTTCCACCCAGCTCCATGGTGACTTCTTTCAGACTGGAATTCGCAGCTTGGGCCATGACTTTTTTGCCGGTCGCGACACCACCGGTAAATGAAACTTTGGCTATGTCCGGATGTGAAGTCAGATAACCACCAATTTCACCACTACCGGTCACCACATTAAATACACCATGCGGCACACCTGCTTCTGTATAAATTTCTGCCAGTTTTAGCGCAGTTAATGGCGTCACTTCACTGGCTTTAAAGATCATGGCATTGCCTGCAGCCAGTGCAGGTGCCGATTTCCATAAGGCGATTTGAATCGGGTAATTCCATGCACCAATCCCGGCAACCACACCTAAAGGTTCACGGCGGGTATAGACAAACGAACTGCTTCTGAGCGGGATTTGCTGGCCTTCTAATGCTGGTAAAATACCTGCATAGTATTCGAGTACATCTGCACCTGTCGCAATATCGACGGTGGATGTTTCACTAAAGGCTTTACCACTGTCGAGACTTTCTAAACGCGCCAGCTCGTCATTACGTTCACGGAGGATGGCAACAGCCTTGTTCAAAATACGGGAACGTTGAATCGCCGTCATTTCTGCCCAGACTTTTTGTCCTTGTTGTGCCGATTCAACAGCGCGATCGATATCTTTTCGCGTACATACCTGCACGTCTGCCAGAATTTCGCCTGTTGCAGGATTAATCGTTTGAAACGTGCTATTGGACGTTGCATCGACATATTGTCCATGAATATAAGGACGTTGCAGTTTGAATGTTGTCAATGGAATTTCCTCGCAGGTGGGTTATTTGAGTTGTTGCCGGATATATTCACTACACAGTTCAATCGGCAGTTCTGGGTCAATTTCGCCATTTACCAAAGCACCTCTTAACCAGAATCCATCAATCAATGCTGCCAAACCTTGAGCGGCTTTCTCTGCCTGGTCTTTATTCAACTTTTTCATGAATTCATATTTAAGGTTGGAATGTAAGCGGTAATGATTGATCTGCTGTAACCGATGTAACTCAGGTTGATGCAAACTGCTAGCCCAGAACGCCAACCAGACTTTCATGGCCGCCTTGTCGGTTTGTGGAGCAGCAAAATTACCACGTACGATCGCCAGTAAGCGCTGCTCCGGTAAGTCATCAACCTGTATCTTTATCTGTGCAACAGATTTACCCAATTGCTGCAATAAGTAACGCATTGTGGCTTCAATCAAGCCATTTTTACCTCGAAAGTAATGACTTATGATGCCGGTTGAGACACCTGCTCTCTGGGCAATCTGACTAATTGAAGCTTCTGCAAAACCTAGCTCATTCACTGCAGCTAAGGTGGCATCGATCAGTTGCTGACGACGGATCGGTTGCATACCAACTTTGGGCATAGGACTAACCTGAATAACGGATGTAACAATAAAAAATCACTCTGCTAAAGCAAATAGCTGAATGATGTAACAATTCATAAACGCTTTTTTAATTGAACGTTCAATTAATAAAAATTATAGTGCCAGCTCACCCTTGATGTACAGCGCAGTTTGTTTTGGATTTGCAAAAGTTTGTAATTCACGAAAACAAGGAAGCTTTACCGCAGGCTTTTGCTTTTAAATCACACTGCACTGTAGATCATCCGGCAACAAAAACGATGGTCAGAGATTTATGCAAAAGAAAAACGAAGAGGTGCAAGATAGTCTGAATAAGGTAGTCTTTTATTGTTCGGCGACGCTTATTCTGCTGTTTTCTATCATCACGATTTTATTTAATGAACAAGCCAATCTAGTCATTATTAATATTTTAAACTGGGTCAGTCGTACCTTTAGCTGGTATTACCTACTGGCGGCAACGCTGTATCTGGTTTTTATTGTCTTTATCGCCTGCTCACGTTATGGCGAAATCAAGCTTGGTCCCAAACATTCTAAACCCGAATTCAGCCTGCTGAGCTGGTCGGCCATGTTGTTCTCAGCCGGGATCGGGATTGACTTGATGTTCTTCTCGGTCGCTGAACCCTTGTCTCATTATATGAGTCCTCCAGTCGGTGAAGCTGAAACCTTTGAAGCCGCGCGTCAGTCTATGGTCTGGACCCTGTTTCACTATGGTCTGACCGGCTGGAGCATGTACGCGCTGATTGGGGTTGCGTTGGGATATTTCAGTTATCGCTATAATTTACCACTGACAATTCGCTCTGCGCTTTATCCTATTTTTGGAAAAAGAATTAATGGCCCGATTGGCCATACGGTAGATACCGCTGCAGTACTGGGTACGATTTTTGGTATTGCCACCACCTGCGGTATCGGTGTGGTTCAGCTAAATTACGGTCTGCATGTCCTGTTTGGCTTGCCGGAAAATATCTGGATTCAAACTGCATTAATTGGTGTTGCAGTAATTATTACTATTATTTCCGTGACTGCGGGTGTCAATAAAGGTATTCGGGTTCTGTCTGAAATTAATATCTATGTATCAATCGGGTTGCTGCTCTTTATTCTCTTTATGGGAAATACAGAGTTTTTATTAGCGGCTCTAATTCAGAATTTTGGTGATTATCTCAGCCAGTTCCCGAAACTCTCTTTAAGCAGTTTTCCTTTTGAGCAGCCTAAAGAATGGATGAATAGCTGGACCCTGTTCTTCTGGGCATGGTGGATTGCCTGGTCACCTTTTGTCGGTCTGTTCCTGGCACGTATTTCCCGTGGTCGTACTATTCGTGAATTTGTCACCGGGACTTTGGTTATTCCTCTGTTATTTACCCTCACTTGGTTGTCTATTTTCGGTAACAGTGCTTTATACAGTGTGATTTTTGATGGTAATACTCAGCTTGCGACAACTGTTTTAGAAAATCCAGCCCATGGTTTTTATGATCTGCTGGCACAGTATCCAGGTTTCACATTTCTCGCAGGTGTCGCCACTATTACCGGCTTGCTGTTCTATGTGACCTCAGCGGATTCAGGGGCATTGGTATTGGGAAATTTCACGACCAAATTCACTAATATTGAGCATGATTCACCGCGCTGGCTCAGTGTGTTCTGGGCCATTGCCATCGGTTTGCTGACTTTGGCAATGCTCATGGCGAATGGCGTGACAGCATTACAGAACACCACAATTATTATGGGTCTGCCTTTTAGTTTTGTCATTTTCTTTGTGATGGCGGGACTCTATAAGTCCTTGCGTCTGGAGGATTTTCGTCAGGCAAGCACCAGCCTGAATGCGGCACCTGTGGTCGGTAATGTGGATATTTTGAACTGGAAGAAGCGTCTGAGCCGGGTCATGCTGCATCCAAGCCTGTCCCAGACGCGGACCATGCTGGACAATGTTTGCAAACCAGCCATTGAGGCCGTTGCAACCGAGTTAATTGACAAAGGTATTCAAGTCAATATTCAGGAAAAATCGCTGGAGGAAGAACCTGAACTGTATCATCTGGATCTGACCATTCAGCTCGATGAAGAAGAAAACTTTGTCTACGAAATATGGCCGGTACGCTATGACACGCCAAATTTCAGTTCACGTGGTAAACGAACCAAACGTTATTACTATCGTCTGGAAAGTTATCTGTTTGAAGGCTCTCAGGGAAACGATCTGGTCGGTTACAGTAAGGAACAGGTGATCAATGACATCCTGGATAAATATGAACGCCATATGATGTATCTGCATATTAACCGGATCAGCCCAGGTAAACGTCCGCTGTTCCCGGACCGTGAAATCTAGGATATCTCAACTACGGAAGGACTGAATGATGTCAGAAAGTTTGAATGCATTTGCCCTGTTTTTCTCCCTGCTCAACCCTTTTCTGATGAGTATTTATATGCTCGGAATTATCCGTAATTCCGACGCAAAAGTATTCAACATGGCATTGATTCAGGGCAGTCTGATCAGCTTTATTGTGTTCATCATTTTTGCAAAAACCGGTGAAGCCTTCTTTAATGAAGTCTTGCATGTACGGTTTGAGTCCTTCCAGATTTTTGGCGGTATTATCTTTTTGGTGATCGGCTATCGTTATGTCTTTGAAGGTGCTGATACGATTGGTGTGATGCGTGGAGCGCCCAGTCATCTGGCGGGTACGATTGCCATGCCGTTTATGATCGGTCCCGGCACCATTTCGGCTTCCGTGATTACCGGGATTCAGCTCAGTTTAATGCAAACCATTCTGGTGATCTTCTTTACCCTGTTTCTGACCTGTAGCTTGCTAATTCTGATGAAATACCTGCATGATCATTTACAGCATAAATATTCCAACTACATTGACCTGTATGTCGATATTGTCGGTCGTGTTGCAGCGCTTCTGATTGGTACGATTGCCATTGATATGATTGTGACAGGCGTTACCGGAATTTTGGAAACCTGATAAATCCTTTCTATCAATAAATAAAAAGAGCGGTTTTTACCGCTCTTTTTTTGATTTTAAATAATTAAAATTTAAATGACACACCGGCATAAGTAGAAAAACCTTCACCTGGCGAAGATCGCGTTACATCAGCACCTTGATCATTTAAACCAGGAATCACGACCGCAGCATATTTTTCATCGGTGATATTTTTAAAGTTGATCCAGGTTTTCCATGATTGATGCTCTGGCGCATAACCCAGGTCAATGCCCCAGATCTGATAGTCGTCACTAAATCGGCTATTGGCATAATCATGCGCCATTTTGGATACATATTCAGTATTCAGACCAATATAGAGGCCATTATTCAAGGCATAACTCAGTTGAGCCTGATAAAGATGTTTAGGGATTCCCGGTAACTGGTTTTTGCCAAACAATGGATCATTTTTGTACTGAAAATCGCTAAGGGTATAAGCCTGTTGCAGACGCAGTTCGCCATATTCGGATTCATGCAATGGCGTATCCAGACTTAGCTCCACCCCTTGATGAATCGTTGGCGTGGCATTTGATTCAACAGCAATGGGCTCTGAAGGTCGATTCGATCCATCTTCATAGGTTTTAATCATTTCAGAGGTTAACAGTTCATTTTTCACTTTGGAATAATAGTAGCTCAGTGCCCAGTCTCCAAAGACTGATTGTCCACGTCCACCCAGTTCAAAGCTATTGGCGGTTTGCGTGTCCAAATAGATGGGCGCGCGCACCCGGCCTGAAGCGACACCACTGTCAAAATAATACGGTGAAGACCAAGCCATCGCCCAAGGATGTGCTGGCTCAATGCTGCGGCTTAAATTGGCAAACCATTGCACAGACTCATTCGGCTGATAGGTCAAACCAAGTCGTGGTGCAAAATTCCATTCATAACGGCTGACTTCAGGACTCGCCACAGGATAAGTTACTTCACTTTCCCGATGGGTATACACCGCTGCCAGTCCCAAATCTAATTTGAACTGATCATTTAATGTGGTTTCCTGATCAAATTGCAGGACGTTGTCTGAACCGCGATAGGTATAACGGCGGGTAACGGTATCTGCCGGATACAAAGTTCCATCAATAGTCGTATCACGTCGGATGGTTTCCGTTACACCACTGTCCGGACGATGAGTCGTGCTGCGCAAGGCAATACGCCCCTGATGCTCCAGACCTAGAAACTGGTAAGGTTTTTCATACTGGAAGCGCGCTGTAATATCTTCATAATCGACATTGGTACGATAACTGCTTTCACGTAAATCCAGCGGATAATGATGATAAGCCAGACTGCCGGTCAGTTTAGCATCATCCTGTAAATTCCAGGTCGTAGTATTGGCCAACCAGGTACTGCCTGGCTGAATCCGTTTGGCATCTACCGCTAAATTAAAGCTATTCGCTGCTTCAGGATCATTTTTGAGCTGTTCTTGCGTAATACGACCTGGAGTTAAATGCTTGCTCTCACGGTAACGGGCATAAAAACGGGTTTCGATATCCGGACTAATTTGATAGCCCAAATTAAAAGCCAGACCTTTGCCATCGCCTTCAGCATGATCCTGAATCCCATCGAACTGGGTACCCGTCAGCGCCAAATAATAATCCATCTGATCCAGCTTTCGGCCGGTACTAAACTGATATTTCTGATAACCATGGCTGCCCATTTCATATTTGAGTTCAGAGCCATCCTGATCTGCGCCGGCCTTGGTTCTATAGTTGATTGTTCCACCTAAGGCCAGTCCGCCTTGCTTAAAGCCATTGGCTCCGCGATAAACCCCGACATGATCAATCCACCAGGGTTCTAGCAGTTCATACGCTGTGCCGCCCGGTCCGGTAAATGGAATATCGTCAATCAGGACGTGCGTACCGGATGCGTGTGCACCTGAAGTCCGGTTGATTCCTGAACCACGGATTGAGACTTTTGCACCTTCATTTCCTGCAGACTGGGCATAAATTCCTGGCTGTAAACGGAACACATCGGCTGTGGTCGCAAGTCGTTGCTGTTCTAACTGCTGCTCGCCAATAAAATTCGTTCCTCCTGAAACCTGAGCCAGCTCTTTCTGATATTGCTGCTGCGGATTGGCATTTTGCTCAGCGCTGATCACAATGGTATTCAGCTGTTGAACGTTGCCCGGTTCTACGGCAGTTTCAGCATAAAGATGACCTGAGACAATCGACAGAATCATGAGGCTCAGCGGGCTTTTCTTGAGAGGAATTTTTGTCATGTGCATGGCGATTTTATACAGTCCTGTATAAGTGATTCCGTTTTATGAGAGGAAATCAGTTTAAAATTTATGCTGTAGCATAGATCAACATTGTTATTTTCAGGAGTTATTTTGTGCCAAAAAATTGACTGATCAGCGTATGTTCTTTCATTTTATTTAATCTTTTTATTAAAAATCAACTTGCAAGATCAGAACCACATCCTCACAAGTTCCAAGAACTTAATTTTTAAGTATTTGATATTTAATAATATGCAATTTAATTCTACACAGATGTATTTCTACTTGGCAAAATGTGATAATTAGAAAAATTTATAATCGACCAAACCAGTTCTTTAATTTCTAAAGTTGACAGAAGTTGTATATTTTCTGACTCGAAGTAGACAAAAGTAACCTCATCATCTTATAGAAAAATTGAAATTCTTGAGAGAAAAAAGTCTATTCTTAAAAATCCTGACGATGCAGGATTTTTAAAAATAACGGACTAAATATATTTAACTATTCGCAAATTAGCTGTAATAGACCTGTCTTTTCTTGGAAAACCGATCCAGCTGTTTCAAGAAGCCTTCAAAATAATCTTTCTGCTTTTCTTCTGTGCGATAGCCGGCGTATAAAGTTCGACGTAATCCTTCAGGTGCCACACAGTAGAGGCGGCGTGAAGTGACCCAGCCTTTCTGCTCATATTCATTTACCACCCAATCAGGTAATGCACCAATCCCGCGACCACTTGCCACCAGCTGAATCAGCATTTGGGTCAAATCTGTGGTGCGAATGTCTTTTGGTAGAATATTAGCGGGAATAAACAGACGCGACATAATGTCCAAACGGTGTTTATCCACCGGATAAGTTACCAGCGTTTCTTCAGCAAGCTCCTGAACAGTAATCTCTTTCGCACGTACCAGTGGATGGGTATTGGATAAAACCAAGCGTGATTCGTATTCGAAAATCGGGAAATATTCAATGCCTTTAAGCGCAATTGGATCAGCCGTAATCAGTAGATCAAACTCTCCGGTTTGTAATAATTCATGCGGATTCGATTCAAAACCTGAAGCAAAGTCCAGGTCTACATCCGGATATTGCATCCGGTATTGATTGAGTAGTGGCATCAACCAGTCAAAACAGCTATGACATTCAGAGGAGAAAACTATTCGTCCGGTCTGGCCATGCACAATACGGCTGATATCGCTCTGTGCAATTTGAACTTGCGGTAATATTTCATCTGACAGTTTTAACAACCGCTCCCCAACATTTGAAAAACTTACGGGACGACTACGCCGATTCACTACTTCAACCCCGAACCATTGGTCGAGTTCACGTAGCTGATGTGACAAGGCTGATGGGGTTAAACATAAATCACTTGCTGCTGCAACCAGAGAACCATGCTCCCGCAGAGCAGTTAAAGTTCTTAAATGGCGGAGTTCTATCATGGAAAATACCGGAAATTTCAAAAGACGGATGACACTTAATTTGTCTTAAGCATAACCCATTTCTCTTATTTTATTTAGTTTTTCTCATTTTTAAATCATAATAATGAGATATATTCACCTATTGGGTTTGTAGGTTTGAATTGCTATTCCCTTAATTTTTATTAATTTAATTTTATTGATTAAATTAATTTTATTAAATTTGTCTATAAAATAGCGCTTAAATTTACAGCAGCAACAAGATAGAAAACTAACTTCGGTATAAAAGTCACAGAATAATTTTGCTCAATTCATACAATAAAAAGTAGAAAATATTTTAGAGGATGAAAGACTATGTCCAATCCAACCGACCGAAATGATGATGAACTCACTGAAGAGCAACTTGATCCGCAAGAAAAACAGGATCGCGAGATCCAGCGAGGTCAATTAGGTCTTCATGATCCACAGCGACAACGTGATCAACTGCGTCAGGAAAGACAGGACGAAGAACAGAATCAATAAATTTTTCAAGGATTCAAAAATACAAAAACTCCCCGTTCTTAAAAATGGATGGGGAGTTTTTTTTCAGTATTAAAAAGTTAGGGACTAGTTTTCGCATCACAACATCTTATACATCTGATCTAACCTGAACAGCTCACCTTCTTGGATGAGTGCTGTTTTACTATTTCGCTTCTGTAGAGGCTTTTGCTTGTAGGGGCTGCGCCTGTGTTTCTGCCGTTTTTTTCTTGGCCTGAATTTGTGCCGCTATTTCCTGATTTTTCTCAGCAAAACGCAAGCCACCATCTCCGGCGAGACTTGTTTGGCTCATCACCATGCTGCTGCCCAAGATTAAAATCAGCTTAAAAAATTGATTTTTCATGTCTCATCTGCCTTTTTATTCTAATGGTATTAAAAATAAGCAATTATTATTCCAATGTTTTTATGCTTATTTAGTTTTTTGACTGCACTTTCTATTTTATAGGGATAATCTTCGAAAATACAAAGTCAATCATCGTAAAAATATAAAAATCTGCAATAAGAATAAATAGATATTTTGACTACATCTCAGCTTAAATCACTATTGATTTTTTATTTAAATCAAAAAAATCGTTCAACAGCTTATTTGGATTATTTTCATTGGCTAAAATATAGTGCAAATACCCAGAGCAATAACAAAAACAGAATCGCTGTGCAGGATTTCCAGAAAGTGACTGGATGCTTTTCAAGCATAGGACGTGAAACTGATTTTTTAAATTTGAGATCTGGGTGTTTCAGATCATATATAAAGGCTGAAAGTGCTTCATAGCGCTGCTCCGGGCGAATGGAAAGCGCTTTTTTAAAGATGGCGTCCAAGCCATGCGGCAGATCCGGTCGATACTCATAGAGTGGATGATATCGAACCTGTTTTAAGTCCTTTTCGGTCTTACAGCGCGCAAGGTCTGTCCCATAAGGTAATTGTCGGGTCAATAAATAATAACTCATCACCGCCAGCGAGAACTGATCTGATTTTACTGATGGGGAGCATCCAATAAAATATTCAGGTGCCATAAAGGCCAAGGTTCCCAAAGGAACATCTGCATGTTTGGGATTCAGTTCAACCAGACCTCTGACCGCAGTCGATCCATAATCAATCAGTTTCACTTTCAAGGTATCGGCTGGTTCGAGCAGCATGACATTTTCTGGTCGTACATCCTGGTGCAGCATTTCAAGACGGTGCATGGCATTCAGTGCCTTGGCCACCTGCTCAATGATCGGAAGCAACTGCTGTAAAGTTAAAGCAGTTTTATGACGGTGCAGCCATCGGTTTAGGCTTTCCCCTTGTAAATATTCATAACTTTGAAATAAAAACTTCTTGCTGCCCTTATGTGGATAGCATTGCAGCAGATTTTCATGTTTTAAGCGTTTCGATACCCAGTCTTCCAGCTGAAATTGTTCCATCGCTTGCAGGTCATCCTGCACATCGACAGACAAGGTTTTAATGACCAGCTGATTTTGTGTCGCTTCATCATGCGCCAAATAGAGGCTGCTGCGATGATTTTGGTGCAGAATTTTATCAATTCGATAACCTTCAAACAGATCACCATGACTCAACTGGTGTGGAAATAAAACATGGCTCTTGATATGAAAGGATTCCTCATCAGGCAACTGTTCCACTTTGATGATTTGAATGGTGAGATTGTCATCACTACCCCGCTTTAAGGCTAGTTCGACTATAGACTTGGCAATGATATCCAGATGTTGTTGCTGTTGAAGCAGATCTGATATGAGCTGCATATCAATAAACTCATAGACACCATCTGTCATCAAGATAAAGAAATCATCTTCACATAATTCAAGCTGCTGATAATCGACATCGATACGATGGTCGGCACCCAGTGCACGACTTAAATAATGTTCTGTTGATGACAGGCAAACACGGTGATCAGCCGTCAACTGTTCAATGACTTGTGCCTGAATGCGATAAATCCGGCTGTCGCCAGCATGAAAGATATGTGCCCTATTTTGTTTCAAAATCAGTGCACTAAAGGTGCAGACATAACCCTGGTCTTTATCAAAACGCCCGCGGCTTTGCTGGGTTTGTGCATAGAGCCAGGAATTGGTCGCACGAATGACCCGTGCCGCTGAAGTTTGGGTGCTCCATGCATCCGAAGTCGAGTAATAATCCGATAAAAAACTGCTGACTGCAGTTTCTGCTGCAATATGACTGATATTGCTGCTACTGATCCCGTCTGCAATTGCACAGGCAATTCCCTTACTGCTAAGCGCGTGGCCTTCAGGAATATAGACCCCATGAAAATCCTGATTCTGGGCTTTGATTCCAGCGGAAGAATATTGCCCAATGCTGATCTTTAATTTTTTATTCATTTTAAATACTCAAAAAGGGATCGAATCGATCCCTTTAATCTCAAGACATAAATCATCACGCTCAGATTAGAATTCTTTTTTATCACCAGTACGTACATGCGTGGTATAGAGTGCCAGACCGGTCAGTGCCAAACCACCCACCAAATTCCCCAGTGCCACCGGTAATTCATTCCACAAGAAATAGTCTGTAATCGAGAAATCACCGCCCATCATCATGGCAAATGGGAACAGGAACATATTCACCACTGAATGTTCAAAGCCCATGGCGAAAAACAGCATGATTGGCATCCACATCGCGATGAATTTGCCGCTGACTGTGGTTGACATCATGGCGCCAATTACACCAAGTGATACCATCCAGTTACATAGCATGCCGCGGATAAAAATTGTCATCCAGCCAGCAAAACCATATTCGGCATAGCCCAAAGTCCGGTCTTCCCCAATATGGGCAATTTTCACCCCAACCGCATTCGGTTCAGCGGCGAAACCCATGGTATAGACCGCGGCCATCAACACGGCCACGGTTAAACATCCGGCAAAGTTACCTAAAAAAACCAGTCCCCAGTTTTTTAAAATACGGGCCCACGTTACCCCAGGACGTTTGTCTAACCAGGCTAATGGAGTCAATACAAATACCCCGGTCAGCAGGTCATAGCCCAATAGATACAACATACAGAAACCGACTGGAAATAGCAGCGCCCCGATCAGTGGCACCCCTGTTTGTACCGCAATCGTCACGGCAAATACTGCCGCCAACGCCAGAATTGCGCCTGCCATAAACGCACGAATTAAAACATCACGCGTGGCCATATGAAGTTTTGCCTCACCAGCATCGACCACTTTTTTTGCAAACTCTGCAGGAGCAAGATAAGCCATATTTTTATCCCCTTTATATAAATTACTTGCCTGTTTGCAAATAAAAAACGCCTAAGGTCTATTTCAACCCTAGGCGTCTTTGCCTTGCATTATTCAAACAGATCAATTGTGTCATGGCGCCGTTGCCATATTTAATATAGATAAAAGCAAATAGCATGCCATTTATTTTAAATGGCTAATAAAAATCAGATGAATTATTTTAAAATTTCATCCTTATAATTATATTGGCACAATCTCTGCATTATCTATAGCGGTCATTTTTTAAATATAGCTATTGGAGAAGATTATGATTAGCCATCGTCAACAAGTGACAGACATGATTATTTCAGCGAAAGTTTTAAAGTCTATCAAATGGGCAGATGTCGCTGAAACAATAGGCCTTTCTAAAGAATGGGTGACAGCCGCATGTTTGGGTCAGATGGCTTTTAATAAAGAACAGGCAGAAAAAATTGGTGAAATATTTGGATTGACTGATGAAGCCATCGCCTGGCTGCAAATCGTACCCTATAAAGGTTCTCTGCCAACCAGTGTGCCGACAGATCCGCTGATTTATCGCTGGTATGAGGTTGTCAGCGTCTATGGTATGACTATTAAAGAACTGATCCATGAAGAATTTGGTGATGGAATTATGAGTGCAATTGATTTCAATATGGATATTCAACGTGAGAATAATCCAAACGGAGATCGGGTGAACGTCGTATTATCCGGAAAGTTTTTACCTTACAAAACCTATTAATTTATCATTCTAAAAATAAAAGCCATTTTGAAAATGGCTTTTATTTTATCTGCACTCATTAAATTCATTTATTTTTTAAAATCGTTATTAAAATATATATAATTTTTTCATCTCAAATTAAACTTACAACCTATAAATAATTTTATTTTTATTCGATGAATTCAATCCTCCTGTCCTGTTTAAATAATACTTTCCCATCCTGAATATTGGGTTCATCATTTTATTAGTGAGTTAGCAAAAACAACAAAAAGGATATTGCTATCCTTTTTGTTCATTCATTTTAAATCAGGAATGTAGTGTTATTGCTGTGCTTCCGCCAGATGACGTTCATTTACTGCCTGTTCATATAACAGCTGTTCTTTTTCTTTATGTTCGACAGAGAAGCGGATCATCAACACACAACTTGCAGCAATCACCACCAAGCTACCCAGTACCATCAAAGTGGTTTGAATATCCAGCATGCCTTTTAACAGGAAACCTGCAGCTACCGCGCCGACATTGCCACCTGCTCCAATAATACCGGCCACACCACCCAAGGCATCACGGTCGATAAAAGGTACCAGTGCATAGGTAGCGCCACATGCCATATGAGTAAACAAGGCAAAGATGGTCATTGCCATGATCGCCAAGGTTGCACTATTCATTTGCGAAAACAGAATAAGAAACAGACCTTCCAGCATGATCAAGGCAAACAGGACTTTGGTTCGACCATCCAGACCTTTTTGAATCGCAACTTTGTCTGAAACAATGCCACCCAAGGCACGGGCAAACAATGCCAGTAAACCAAAAATCCCGGCAGCCATGCCTGCTTCTTTTAGGCCAAACTGGAAGTTGTCGACAAAGTACAAGGCAATAATGTTATGGATGAAAATTTCAATACCAAAACAGGCTGCATAAGCTCCAAACAAAATCCACACACGGTAGTTACGTGCGGCATGCATCAAGATTGCAAGGCCGCCTTTTTTATCGCTACCAACAGAAATACCTTCAGCACGGAGTTCTTTAAAATTGCCTTGTGGACAGTCTTGGGTGAATTTCCAGTACAGTACACCGACAATGATCATCAGAATACCCGGAACCAGAAGTGCAATTCTCCATCCCATTGCCTGTTCTACACCGAACATCACCAAAGCAGCCAGCATTAAAGGCATCAGGGCTTGAGTCGCACCGCCACCGGCATTCCCCCAACCTGCTGTAGTTGCATTTGCCGTTCCCACCACATTTGGCGCAAACATGATACTGGTATGATATTGAGTAATCACGAAGCTGGCACCGATGGCGCCAATCAATAAACGGAAAAACAAGAAAGATTCATAACTGTTGGCCGACGCCACACCAAACACCGGAATACTGCCAATAATCAGTAAGGCGGTATAGGTTTTACGCGGACCGTATTTATCACACAACGGCCCCACGATCAGACGCACCAGAATTGTAATGGCGACTGCGGCAATATTGATATTGGCGATCTGCTCTTTGGTCAGGCTGAATTCACCGGCAATCACTGGCATTAACGGTGCACAGGCAAACCACGCAAAGAAACAGACAAAAAAAGCGAGCCAACTCATATGGAAGGCCCGCATCGCTGAAGTACTAAAGTTAAATAGACTTATTTTTGTTGCTTTATTGAGACTTGTATTTGAAGACATAGCCATTTCCTTACCAGAACTGAACGTATTTAAGTCACTGTGATGCACAAGGCATATCAGTAACGATCAGAACGGACGTCATTGGCCGTCATACAAATGTAGAGTCTTCTTTGACTTTAATTAGATATATGCATAGGTCATGCCAGATTATTTTTAACATAAAATAAACTATTCTTTTATATAAAATAATTTTTATTTCACTTTCAAATTTAGACTTTTCTTTCTTAAAAATAGAGAGAAAAATAGATATCTTCTGAGAAATTATGAGCAAAACAGCGATAGGATGACCTGCCCGGAGTCATTGCTGGTTTAAATCGGTGCAGGGCTGGATCAAATAATTTTTCCCTTTTCAAAATGCAGCAGTTGTGCCTGTAAATACGCCACTTCATCTACATGATGAGTCACATAAATCATGGGTAAATCTGTTTGATGAATCACAATTTTCAGAAAAGGTAAAATCTGGTTTTTCAGCTTTTGATCCAGTCCATTTAAAGGCTCATCCAAAAGTAATAGGTCGGGAGAAGATAAAAGTGCACGACCGATAGAAACGCGCTGTGCCTGTCCACCAGAAAGCTGATGCGCCCGATGCCGAAGTAGTGGCTTTAATTCGAGTAACTCCACAATGTCTTCAAACGTAAATTTCTGCAGACCTTTATTTTTTATATTTAGCTGTTCTGCATATTTCAAATTCTGCACGACATTCAGATGCGGAAACAGTAGGGCTTGCTGAAAAATCAGGGCAATTTTTCTTTGATGAACAGGAATATTCAGTTTCTGCTGATGATCAAATAATATTTTTTGCTGAAAATGAATAAAGCCTTGTGATGGTTTTAATAGTCCTGCAATATTTTTTAAAAAGGTGCTTTTCCCACTTCCTGAGGCTCCCACAATACCAATCAATTGTGTCTGCATATCCAGACTGGCCTGTAGCTGGAAATTTGCGTAATTAAACTGAAAATCACACTTCAGCATCTTAAGCCTCCAATTTACGTTGATACTTCTGCATGATCCAGTAATTTGCAATCAAGGCTGAAAAAGCCAGAATCAGAGATAAAATGACCAAACGCATAGCCATACTTTCTCCATCAGGCTGTTGTAACAGGCTATAAATGGCGATGGGAATGGTACGGGTTTCTTCTGGAATATTGCCAACAAAGGTAATCGTGGCACCAAATTCTCCCAGACTGCGGCTGAAACATAAAATGCTGCCGATTAAAATTCCAGGCAAAGCCAGAGGCAGGCTAATGCTACAGAATACCCGCCATGGTGTGGCGCCCAAAGATCCTGCCACCTGTTCTAACTGCCGGTTGATCATTTGAAAAGACAAGCGAATTGGTTGAACCATTAAAGGAAATGCCACAATCATTGCTGCCAGTACCGCACCTTTCCAGTTAAATATCAGCTGAATTCCCCATTTATGTAGATATTGCCCCAGCATACCCTGATGACCAAATAGCAGGAGCAGAAGATAGCCCAGTACTACCGGCGGTAGCACCATAGGCATCTGCAATATTGCCTCTACGAGAAATTTGGCCCTGAATTCATAACGCGCCAGTAACCATGCTACGGCGATAGCAAATGGCAGACACACCGCTGTGGCAAAGCCCGCTACTTTGGCTGAAAGCGCTAAGGCACTCAGTTCTTCTGGTGTAAGCATGAGCAGTTAGCCTACCTTAAGCTTAAAACCATATTTCTGGAAAATCTGCCTGGCCCTTGGACTCGTCTGGATAAATTCAGAAAATTGGACTGCTGCCTGATTTTTCTGGCCCTGCCGGGTTAAAGCGATTGGATACACAATCGGACGATGTGTACTGGCTGGAAATACTCCTGAAATTTTAACTTTTTTACTCATCAAGGCATCAGTTCTATACACAATGCCGACCTGACATTCGCCACGTTCTACAAATGCGAGAGTTGAACGGACGCTATCTGTACCGACAATTCTGCCCCGAAGCGGATTCAACCAGCCCAACCGGGTTAAGCTTTGCTGGGCATATTTCCCGGCAGGCACCGATTCCATTTGTCCTGTACATAAATAACCCTGAAAGGCTTTAGCAAAATTAAAGTCGGCTGACATTTTAAAATGATTTTTTTGCTGAATAGGACTAATCAATACAAGTTCATTCAAGAGCAAAGGTCGAATCTGACCGATCGAAATTTTTTGTTTTTTAAGTAAATTATGCATCCATTCAAGATCTGCAGAAAAAAAGATATCACTCTCAGCTCCCGCTGCAATTTGTTTCGCCAATACCGAAGACGCAGCAAAAACCGGAACGATCTGGATGTCCTGATGCTGTTGCTCATATAGTCTGGAAATATCAGTAATCGCATTGGTCAGGCTGGCTGCGGCATATATTTTAACTGTTTCGGCATACAGCATGGGGCTAGTCAACAGCACGCCAGTGAGTAGAACTTTGAATAAATCCATCTTTCTCATTCTATGTGATTCGAATATTGAGAATTGCGACAGGCATTTCAAATCAGTAAACCTTGTACCACATGCCCGGCTTGGATTTCTGTTGCTGCCGGAATACGTACCAGACAATTGGCCTGCATCAGATTACTCAACATATGCGACTGCTGTTTCGCCAGGCTTTTGAGCTTTAAAGTACCCTGATCAAATTCTGCAGCCATTCTTAAACAACGTTCACGTGCATCCGCTTTCAAATCATGTGTCATTACCGCACTAAGCCATGCAGGTGACTGCTTTTGCCCTTGTAAGGCATTCAGTAAAGTTGCCGTATAGATTTGCATCCCGACATACACAGCAGCCGGATTTCCCGGCAAACCCAAGAGATAACAGTAACCTTGATCATCTCGACGATACTTGGCAAATAACATCGGTTTTCCGGGCTTCTGCTTCACTTTCCAGAAAATCTGCTCAAAACCCTGCTCCAGGGCAACAGGGCGAATGAAATCATAATCACCCACCGAAACCCCGCCTGTGGTCAAGATGACATCGTATTGGTGTTTGAGTCGGTTCAGTAATAATTGCAGTTCGGACTCACAATCGGGCACATGCAGAATATCTACGTTTTGACCCTGTGACTGAAACCAAGCCTGAATCAGTGGAGCATTGGCGTCAAAGACTTTTCCGGAATTCAGGTCTTCAATGCTGGAAGCCACTTCATCTCCAGTAATCACGACAGCAATTTTAGGATAACGATAGACTGAAACCTGCTTTACGCCTGCCATGCTCAAAGCTGCAATTGCACCTACATGCAGTTTTTGACCTGCATCTGCCAGACGCTGCCCTTGTGCGATTTCCTCGCCTGCATCACGTATATCCGTATGAGGCTTTAGGTCTGTTGTAATAATGATTTGATTGGCATGGCATTTGACAATTTCCTGACGGGCGACCGTTGTAGTTCCTGCTGGAATCCTGGCACCGGTAAAAATCCGGACCGCCTGACCTGGCCGCAGTTCAATTTCAGTACTTTGCCCTGCCCGAATCTCTCCAATGAGTTCAAAAGTGCTGTGAGCACTAACATTTTCTGGACTGCAAAGCGCATAGCCATCTACAGCACTTTGTGAAAACAGCGGCAATGGTATGGCCGAATCAATCGCCTCTGCCAGATAGCGATTCAGAGCCCGAGCAAGCGGCAGGCTTTCAGTTGCTAGGATATGCGTCTGCTCAAGTATCATCTGCAGCGCCTGATCAACAGAAATCAGTCCCGGCTCAGCACCGCAGGCTGAATGTGATAGTGCCTGATTCATTGATAACCTCCCGCATGTGGGATATTTTTTTGCACATCAAACAAGTGCACCAAAGCCGGAAGTACCGCGATCAGGGATTCTTTCGCACCCTGCCGACTTCCCGGTAGGGTCATCACCAGACTGTTCTCAATATAGCCAGCCACGCCACGACTTAATGCTGCATAAGGGGTACGTTTTTGCCCAAAACTACGTGAAGCTTCCATTAAACCGGGAATTTCCCGTTGCAGCAAAGGTTGTAGGGTTTCGACGGTCAGGTCTTTAGGACCTAAGCCAGTACCGCCCACAGTTAGAATCAGCGGATACTGATTTTTCTGCTGTTCAATCAGGGTCAATAGCTGTTCAGGGCGATCTGGAATGACCTGATAACTAATAGAATCAAAATTGGCTTCTTTTAAAATTTCCAGTACGTTTTGTCCGGCAGTGTCCGGCTTTTTGCCTGCTGCAACCGTATCGGACAGTACAATAACTGAAGCGGACAGACTCTCTTTAAGTACGCGGGTAAAATGTGATTTTCCACCTTTTTTCTGCTGCAACCTGCATTGATCCAGCGACAAATCTTCCGGTTCACAATGTGGCTTCAGCATGTCATACAAGGTCAGACCCGCCAGACTGACCGCTGTCAAAGCTTCCATTTCCACACCGGTGGGTCCAATGGTTTCAACGGTAGCAATAATTTCGACATGTGCATCAAACAGTTTATATTCGACATCGGCACGATAAATCGGCAATGGATGGCACAGTGGAATCAGCTCATCGGTCCGTTTGGCACCCAGAATGCCGGCAATGCGTGCTGTTTTCAGGGCATCCCCTTTTTCAGTATTGCCATTACGCAGCAACTCAATGCAATGTGGCGGTGCATGCAGGATTCCAGTGGCAATTGCTGTACGGTAACTTTCTGCTTTCATCCCTACATTTTTCATGATTCATCCCGAGCTAATTTTAAAATCTGTTTAAAGTGATTCACCTTATGCATCCTCATTAGACACATTTAATTAGATGGTGATTGGCAAGCGTGTGGTGCTACATGGTGATGCTGACAATGCAGATCTTCTGCAGGATGAGAGTGATCCGTTTCAGGTCCATGATCTTTTCGGATACAACAGCCTTCGACATATTGACTGCTACCATCCGTATAAAATTCTTCTTTCCAGACCGGAACTTCATGCTTCACCCGTTCCACAGCTTCCTCACAGGCAGCGAAGGCCTCACGACGATGGGCCGCATAAGCCATAGCAATAATGGCTGTTTCCCCAACCTCCAGCTCACCAATACGGTGCACTACCCGCACATAAGACACCTGGTATTTGATCTGGATCTGCTGTTCAATTTCACGAATCATTTTTTCAGCCACAGGCGCATAGGCGGTATATTTCAGGGCATGCACAGCTTTCCCCTGATGATGGTTACGTACTGTTCCGACAAAGATGCCGATTCCACCACATTCCGGAAAATGCTGGATACCATCAAAATCCTCCAGACTAAAAGCAGTCTGCTGGATTCGAGCAAATTGTTTTAATGGTTTGAGTTGCATCTCAGCCTCCTGCTACCGGCGATAACAGCACCAGCGTACTGTCCCGATTTAAAACGTTCTGTCTGGAAATAATGTCTTCACCGATTGCACAGGCGCAGCGTTCCAGCATGGGCTGTATATCGGGATAGAGGGATAACAACTGGTTCAGGACTTCAGAAACCTGAATTTCAGACTCACATTGCAAATTTAAATCTGCTGGAAGTTGTCGTTCAATCGCACCGAAGGCTTCTATTTTGATATGAATTAATTTTTGCTGAGTGAGTGACATATTTATCCTCCAATGCTGTGCATGCTGATTTTTCGAATCGGCTTTTGTATTGGTGATTGCTGGATCGCATGGAAGCCGGCCTCTTTATGCCAGATATAAGTGTGGAGCTTGTGCTGAAATGTCTGTGTGGCGAAATGATCCAGCGCCAGTTGTTCAATATCTGCCTTAAGGTTCAGGCCTTGTCTGGCAAATAAACAGTTATAAAATTCACCTTGGGCATTGAGGCGTAGGCGATCACAATCACCGCAAAATGAATGGGTAATGGTGGAAATAATCCCTAAAGGCTGCCCATTGACCAAATAGCCGCGGGCTGGATTGGCGCCTTGTCCTTGAGATACCTGGACATCAAATTCAGTTTTCAGTTGATCCAGGATATCCTGCTCACTGATGACATCAGACGGATTCCATTTCTGATCGCCATCGAGGGGCATAAACTCAATAAAACGCAGTTCTATAGCCTGATGCTGTGCCCATTTCACCAAAGGAATAATCTGATTGTCATTGATGCCTTTGATCAGCACACTATTGATCTTGACGGTCAAACCTGCCTGCTGTGCGGCAGAAATACCTTGAAGTACAGGCTGTAACTGTTTTTGGGTCAGTTGCTGAAACTGCTTTGGATCAAGACTGTCTAGACTGATATTTAGATCGTCCAGTCCTGCCTGTTTAAGCAATTGAGCATAATCTGCTAAATAATGGCCATTACTGGTCATGGAAATACGTTTCAGGCCAAAGGCTTTCAATGTCTGTAAGCGGGCAATAAAATGAACGATGCCTTGACGCATCAACGGTTCGCCACCCGTCACCCGGATCTGCTCAATCCCGTGTCGCACCATAAACTCGCAAAAAGCATACAGGGCTTCAAAACTGAGCAAATCTTTTTTATTCATCCATTGCGGATGTTCAGGCATGCAATAGCTGCATTTGAAATTACAACGGTCAGTCACCGAGATCCGCAACTTACGTTTCTGCCGTCCAAACTGATCCTGAAAGATACTGCGAGGTGCTAAAGCTGTCATGCTGTTCATTGCTGCGGTCCATGATGAGATCTGCACGGTTATTTAACAGTCTTGATTTACTGCCCTATTTCTTCACAATGAATGAGCAATAAGTGTTCCAACTTTGCACAAATTTATTTTTAAATAATATTAATGGATAACATTTGTTCTTTTTTAGTCCGAAAGTTTGCTCGAAAAATAAAAAAAGCAATATTTTGGTGAACCAGAATATGATAATTCGACTTTTAGCATTTTAAACGCTAGAGAAAGTTAAGCTGTTGATGCTGCTGTAGCTCGTCAAATGAATTAATACTGTGAAAAAACAGGGCACGATTTTTAAAGCTTGCCCGCTGCATGTGCATGTCAGCAAAACAGAGTTTTAAACTGTGCTGATCATTTTCAAGATGTTGTATAAGAGTGGGTAAGCTGCTGCGTTTCATCAGACAGAATGGAAACAATGCCTTTTCATTGATTTCAACTACCGCCACTTCAGATAAAGGATGTCGTTGCAGGGCCTGATGTAAACGTGAAATGACCTTTTTGGGGATATAGGTCACATCACAAGGCACGAACAGCACATAATCAGATTCCACATGTGACCAGGCACTCTTCATGCCCATCAATGGTCCCTGAAAGCCGGGTTCATCGTCCTGATAAAAATCAATCGAAGGAATCATCCGTTTATAAATAGAGTGATCCCGATGGCTATTGACCCAGACTTTGCTTGCCCGGGACTTCAGTTGCTGATGGATTTTAATCAGCTGGATTTCATCATCAAATTTGTGCAGCAATTTATTGATGCCATTCATGCGCCGCGCTAAACCTCCGGCCAGAATCACCACGTCGGTTTCCGGATAAGACACCGTCTTCATCACTCTTCTTTTCATTCTATGCACTCCGTCTGGCAGGCCTTAATCAGGCCTCTAATTTCTGGCAAACACGAACCGCAATTTCCTCCGGCTTTTAGACATGCAGTCACCTGTTTTTCATGCGTGATATTTTTATCTTTAATGGTTTGAATAATTCGGTTCTTGCCGACCTTAAAACAGCTACAGACCAATGCTCCTTCACTATTTCCCATCGACATGGCCTGACCTGCCAGCAATGCTTTACGATGTAATGCACTCAGACGTTCACGTCTAAACAGGCCAGCCACCCAGTCACGATCTGGCAATAATGCCGCCGGTGCGATATAAAAACTGGCAATTAACTGGCCATCCTGAAGAACCACACTATGACTGATATGCGCCGTTTGATCTTCGAGATTCAGCCATTCAAAGCTTTCATCATTAAAGTCTAAGAGACTCTTGATCTGCCCGGTGATGTCAGAAAACCTGCGCCGGTCTGCCAGTTCATAACGGATGGCCTGAGTGGTTTGAATTTTGCTCCACCACACCATATTTTCAATCATGGTCTGGATCTGTTGTTCAAAGCCTTCCCGTACATACAGCACGCCCTGCCACTGAGTATAAAATGGCTGGATCATCACCGGAGTATGCTTAAACTCTGGCTCGCCGGAAATCGGGTCAACCACCGGATTCACCACTTTGCCAATCCGCGCATCGGACGCAAACTGGTCGTTCCAGTGAATCGGTGCAAAAATCTGGCCACGTCGCATATTTTGTGAAAATTGCACACGGAGTACACAACTTCCCCAAGCCGATTTCACCTCGACCAGCTCGGCATCTTTCAGGCCATATTTTAGCGCATCGTGCGGATGCAGCTCACAATAAGGCTCGGCACGATGCTGGGATAAACTGGCAGATAATCCGGTACGGCTCATGGTGTGCCATTGATCACGAATGCGTCCGGTATTTAGGATCAGCGGATATTCAGTAGAAATAGCATGTACCGGATCGGCTGCAACTGTTGGCACCAATCTGGCTTTGCCATCTGCATGGCTAAACTGGCCTTGACTAAATAGTTGACCAACCTGATGAACTTCTTGCTTATCCCAGACTGGCCACTGGATCGGTGCCAGATTATGATATTCTGCAAAACTGAGATGAGTTAAACCTTGCAGGTTGAAATAGCGGAAATTTGGCGTATCTGCGCGTTGCGAAAGTGAACCATTCTGATAGGCAGATAAACGGGCATGTTCCAGAAAAATGTCATGGCTATTGTTAAAGTCAAAACCGCGAAAACCTAAGACCTGAGCCACCCGGGAAATGGCCCACCAGTCTGCTTTGGCTTCACCCGGAGCCGGCAAAAAGGCCTTTTGCCGTGAAATACGGCGCTCCGAATTGGTGACTGTGCCATCTTTTTCGCCCCAACCCAGTGCCGGTAACAGTACATCGGCATATTGCGTGGTATCAGTGTCGAGACAAATATCGGAAACCACTACAAATTCACACTTTTCCAGAGCGCGTTTAACCTGATCTGCATTGGGCAAACTCACGATCGGATTGGTGGCCATAATCCAGATGGCCTTGATTTTTCCGCTTTCCACCGCTTGAAATAAATCTACTGCTTTTAATCCGGGCTGCCGCGCGATGACCGGGCTTTGCCAGAAGTCCTGCACCAGTTGCTGATGCTGCGGGTTCTCCAAATCTAGATGGCTGGCCAGCATATTGGCCAGCCCCCCGACTTCCCGTCCGCCCATCGCATTCGGTTGTCCGGTCATGGAAAAAGGTGCCGAACCGGGTTTGCCTATTTTTCCTGTCAATAAATGACAGTTGATAATGCTATTGGCTTTGTCTACTCCTTGAGAGGATTGGTTTACGCCCATGGAAAACAGGCTCATGATTTTTTCGTTCTGGGCAAATTTCTGAAAAAATAAGGTTAATTTTTCAATAGCAATACCGGTACGTTTTGCCACGCTTTCAAGCGATGACTCTGTCGAGCTACTGGCAAGCGCCTGCTCCAGACCTTGAGTATGGTGTGTAACAAAATCCAGATCGGCATGACCATTTTGCTGAAGATATTGCAACAAGCCATTAAACAGCGCGACATCCTGACCGGGTAAAATGGGTAAGTGTAAATCTGCCGCTTCACAGGTTGCGGTAAAGCGTGGATCAATCACTACCACGAATAAATCCCGCTCTTCTTTGGCTTTCATAATGCGCTGATAAAGCACCGGATGGCACCAGGCGGTATTGGATCCGACCAGAACCACCATTTCTGTCTGCTCAAAATCTGTATAGCTGGCCGGTACCAGATCTTCGCCAAAAGCCCGTTTATGCGCTGCCACAGCAGATGACATGCACAGTCTTGAATTGGTATCAATATTGGCAGTACCGAGATAGCCTTTTACAAACTTGTTCACCACATAATAGTCTTCAGTTAAAAGCTGGCCAGAGACATAAAAGGCGATGCTGTCGCGCCCATACTGATCAATACATTGCTGAAATTTATTGGCAATACTTGAAATGGCATGATCCCAAGTGCTTATTTGCCGCTGTTCTTTTCGACCAGTCATCGGATGCAGAAGTCGGGTTTTTAAGCCAAGTGTATCGGCGAGATGACTGCCTTTAATACACAACTTGCCCAAGTTCGCAGGATGCTGAACATCGCCTTCAATCTGAACCTTTTCACCCATCGAGGTTTGGCTTACGTGCGCGATGACACCACAGCCTACTCCACAATAAGGACAGGTCGTCTGAGTGGTTTTTATTTGGGATTCAGTAGAGCTATGTAGTTCCATAACCGGAATACTATTCATTGCTGCTGCGCTCCTTAATCATCCAAATTCACTTGTTTCACCAAATCTCTGATATCTAGCTTTTACAGGTTTGATTTAAATTTTTTCTATGTCTCAAAAGCTTTAATCCTCCCCAACCCTCCTTTAATAAAGGAGTGAGGGTCCCCTTTTTTCCAAAGAGGGGTTGAGGGAGATTGATCCGATTACCCTGCCTTTTTTAATGCAAAATCCCGACCAAAAAGCAGTTTGCTGCGGATATTACCAATTGGTGTCTGGTCTGCAATCAGTTCTGCATACCAAGCCCCATCTTCAGTATCACCAAATAGCACCGCACCAATGACCTTGTCCTGCTGGATGATGATCCGTTTATAAATCTGACGTTTTTCATCATTCAGCACGATATCTTCAAAATCATCCTGAGGTTCAAAATTGCCGGCAGAGAAGACATCACATCCGCTAACCTTGAGCTGGGTCGGAACAGTCGGTGCCTTAAAGGTCAGTCGGCCATGTTCAGCCAGATGCGTCGCACAGATAAAGGCCTGTCCCCATAATGGCTCAACCAGTCCAAAGGTCTGACCACGATGCTCAATACATTCACCCACTGCATAAATACTCGGGTCATAGGTTTGCATGGTGTCATTCACCAGCACCCCACGATTGCAGCGCAAGCCAGCCTGTTCAGCCAGAGTTTTATTTGGTCGAATCCCGACGGCAAAGACCACCAAATCGGCATCCAGCACTGTCCCGTCTTTTAAACGCAGTTGAGTCACGTGACCATCAATACCGAGCAGCTCTTCGGTGTTGGCTTCGGTAATGATCCGGATACCTTTGTCTTCAATTGATTTCCTCAGCATTTGACTGGCTTTCATATCCAGCTGACGATCCATAATACGGTCCATCAGGTGCAGCACAGTCACATTCATTCCCTGCTGCTTCAGTCCATAAGCTGCTTCCAGTCCCAGCAGACCGCCCCCAATCACGACGGCGTTTTGCTTGGTTTTGCAGTAATCCAGCATGCGGTTAACATCCTGAATATCCCGGAAGCTAATCACGCCTTCAAGTTCAGCACCTGGAATTGGCGGCACAAAGGGTTTGGAACCGGTCGCGAGGATCAGACGGTCATAAGCAACGACTTCGCCTTTTTCGGTATGAACCTGCTTACGTGAACGGTCGATAGAGATTGCAGCATCTCCAGCTATGAATCGAATGCCTTTTTCGGCATACCAGTCGGCTGAATGCAGCATAATTTCGGCAAAACTTTTCTCACCAGACAATACCGGTGACAACATGATCCGGTTGTAATTGCCCCATGGTTCCTCCCCAATTACGGTCATGTCATAACGATCTGGCGCCATATCCAGCAAGTCTTCCAGACAGCGCATACCCGCCAGTCCATTCCCGACCAGTACCAGTTTTAAGCGCTCTGTGTTTTGACCATTACTGGAAATATAAGTCTTTTGTGCGGTTGGACTCACCAGAACTTTGCCATTTTCAATTCGGGTTGGAAATACCAGTAATTTCTGCTCTTGTTCTTCCAGACAACGACCGGTCACCAGACTGAAATGCTGCTTGTAAATTGGGGATGCGACTACACGCTCACCTTGCAGATCACCCAGAATGCCACGTGCCATGACATTGGCCAGACTAAACGGATCCTGATTGCTGAGTGCATAAACCCGCTGTTCCTGACCCACGCGAAAAATTGCAATCTGCTGATCTTCAATCAGGGCTGCCACACCGGTATTCGGAGTGATCTCATCCAGATTGCAGACTTCATACCAGTTCAGTTCGTTCATGTCTTTTAAAATTGTCATTTTCATTCTCCCTGACTGTGGTATTTAGGCTTCAACCACTGGAATACGGTTTAAATCACGTTCAGCTTCTGTCTTTGGACGAATCTGGCCACGTACAGGCGCAAACTGAATATGCGGGTCATTCTGCTCGGCTGCTTTGGCATTAATAAAAGTCTTAAAGCGTTTGCGTACTTCAGGATCTTCAATCGCGGTGCGCCATTCATCCTGATAAGTGCCAATCACATGCTGCATACGGTTTTCCAGTTCAGCAGCAATGCCTAGTGAATCATGCACAATGACATCTTTCAGATAGTCCAGACCGCCTTCCATATTGTCACGCCATACGCTGGTGCGCTGCAGACGGTCCGCCGTCTGGATATAGAACATAAAGAAGCGGTCGATATATTTGATCAGTGTGGAAGTATCCAGATCCGAAGCGAGCAGTTCAGCATGGCGCGGTTTCATGCCGCCATTGCCGCATACATATAGATTCCAGCCTTTTTCGGTGGCAATGACACCGACATCCTTGCTCTGTGCTTCTGCACATTCACGGGTACAGCCGGATACTGCCATTTTGGTTTTATGTGGTGAACGCAGGCCTTTATAACGGTTCTCCAGAAAAATCGCCAAGCCGACAGAATCATCGACTCCAAAACGGCACCAGGTACTGCCCACGCAAGATTTCACCGTACGTAGGGATTTGCCGTAGGCATGTCCGGACTCGAAACCGGCATTGATCAGTTTTTCCCAGATTTCAGGCAGTTGATGTACCTGCGCGCCAAACATGTCAATTCGTTGTCCGCCCGTGATTTTGGTATATAGACCATAATCTTTGGCGATCTGACCGATGGTAATCAGGCCATCCGGAGTAATCTCGCCGCCTGCCACACGTGGCACAATCGAATAGGAACCATCTTTCTGGATATTGCCGAGGTAGTAGTCGTTGCTATCCTGCAAACCGGCATGGCTAGGTTTTAGGACAAAGTCATTCCAGCAGGATGCCAGAATATTGGCTACAGTCGGTTTGCAGATATCACAGCCCATCCCATGACCATGTTGCTGGATCAGGTCAGAGAAAGTCTTGATTTCATGCACACGAACCAGGTGATACAGTTCCTGACGTGAATAGGCAAAGTGTTCACACAGGTGATTGTTCACCGTGACACCCTGACGCTGTAATTCAGATTTGAGAACCTGCGTTACCAGTGGCGCACAGCCACCGCACGCTGTTGCAGCCTGCGTGCATTTTTTCAATGCACCCAATGAAGTTGCACCGCCATCAATGGCTGAACAGATATCAGCTTTAGAAACGTTATTACATGAACAGATGGTCGCACTGTCAGGCAATAAATCGACACCACTACCACCTGATTTGGAGGTTGACTGATCAAAGCCCGGTATGATCAGGCTTTCCGGTTGCTCCGGTACAGCCAGACCATTCAGCATCATTTGCAGGAGATCACTATATTCTTTGGCACAGCCCACCAGCACCGCGCCCAGCAGCCTGGTCTTATCTGCTGACACCACGATTTTTTTATAAACCTGCGCGGCTTCATCAGCATAGAAATAGCTCAAAGCACCTGGGGACATGGCATGTGCATCACCAATAGAAGCAACATCCACGCCCATCAGTTTGAGCTTGGTACTCATGTCCGCACCAGCGAATGCATGACTTTCTTGGCCTAGGACATGTTTTGCCGCGATCCGCGCCATGTCATAGCCTGGTGCAACCAGACCATAAATTTTATTGTCCCAAAGTGCACATTCACCAATGGCATAAATGTCCGGATGTGAGGTCTGGCAATAATCATTAATGATAATGCCGCCACGCTCACCAATCAGTAAACCACTTTGGCGCGCCAGTTCATCACGCGGACGAATGCCGGCCGAGAACAGGATGATATCGGTTTCAAGCACCGAACCATCTCCGAACTTCATTACATGCTGAGTGCTGTCACCATCTTCAATACTTGACGTGGCCTTTTGAGTATGTACCTTGACACCAAGGTCTTCAATTTTAGAGCGCAGTACCCGGCCGCCCAGATCATCAATCTGCACCGCCATCAGACGCGGAGCAAATTCTACGACATGGGTTTCCAGATTCAGATCTCGCAGGGCTTTCGCTGCTTCCAGCCCTAGCAAGCCGCCGCCAATCACTACGCCAGTTTTGGCATTCAGACTGGCTGCACGAATGGCATCCAGATCTTCAATGGTACGATAAACAAAGCAATTCTGACGGTCATTGCCCGGGATTGGTGGCACAAAGGCATAAGAACCGGTAGCGAGAATCAACTTGTCAAAACTCAGCACATCACCCTGGCTGGTGGTGACGGTTTTATGGAGCTGATCAATTTCAACCGCTTTAGTATTAAGTCGCAAATCAATGCCATAAGCATCGGCAAAATCACTACGACACAGACTCAGATCCTTGACCGACTTGCCGCTGAAATATTCGGTCAAATGTACCCGGTCATAAGCTAAATGTGGCTCTTCTGCCAAAATGGTCAGCTCAATGTCATCACCGGCCTGTTCCAGTACAGATTCGATGAATTTATGCCCCACCATGCCATGCCCAATCATGAGAATTTTCATATCTGCACTCCAACTATTGTTTTTTTAAAGATGATAAAAAGCCGCATATCACGTCTAGGCATTGATATGTCTGCTGATTGAATATGTTGTAAATACCGCAACCCAGCACTTTGTAATGCTGGAGGAAGGGTTGAAACGCTTGTGCGTTTTGTATTGCTGAACAACTGACCATGTCATTTATCCTGTGCTGAACGAAATACCAATCACATTTTTTGAAAATGCAATTACGATCAGAACGGACATCGTTGGCCGTTGTTAGTATTGAAAGTCATCTTTGACGATTTAATAAATGCAGAAACCGTGCCAACTTTTTTAATAGAAAAATGCCTTGTTTCAGGCAGATGATCTACCTAAACGCTTCATTTTGATCAGCCATCAGCTGAAATCCCTAAAGCTATGCACTAAATTGAACAGAAAAATAGAATTTTATGCACCAATTTAATGGCATGTTTTTTGCTTTACTCCTGCTTGAATATTCCTTAGGCCTTACTTGAAAATATTCCATGTCCAAATTACGAATTGCTCTTATTGATGATGATCTGGAGCGCGCCCAATTCATCCAGGAATCCTTACTTTCACATGATTTTCAGGTGGTGGCCTGTTTAATCCTGAATGACCTGAATATGGTACATGTTAAGGGTATTCATGCAGATGTGATCCTGCTGAATATGGATCATCCGCATCGGGATATTATTGAAAGCTGTGTCAGCCAATATGAACTTCCGACCGTGCTGTTTACCCAGAACTCCAATAAAGACACCATCAAAAGTGCGATTGATGCCGGAATCACGGCTTATATTGTCGATGGTATTGATCCCACCAAACTAGAAAGCATTCTGGAAATTTCAATTGAACAATTCCGCAAACATAAAAAGCTGCTGAACGATTTAAAAGAAACCCAGGACAAGCTGATTGACCGTAAAGATATCGATAAAGCCAAAGCCCTGCTCATCCAGCTGCATGCCTTAACGGAAGAACAAGCCTTTGCTTTATTGCGTAAAAATGCCATGAGTCACCGGATTACCATTGGTGAAATGGCCAGACGCTTACTGGATGCACAGAAGCTGTTACTGGGCCAATAAGGAAAAGCATATGTCCACATTAGAAAAAACTGAACTCAATATTGGCTATATTCCTTTACTTGATTGTGTCGCCATTCTCTGGGCCGAAAAACAGGGGTATTTTTCCGAGCAAGGATTAACCATCAATTTAATCCGCGAAGCCTCCTGGTCAAGTTTGCGTGACCGTCTGGCCTATGGCTTTCTGGATGCTGCACATTCCTTGTCTGCCATGTTGCCCGCTGCTGCCCTGGGCACAGACCAGTTACAGGTGGCTTTACAAACCCCTCTAGTACTGAGTGTGAATCAGGCTTTTATTAGTCTGCGCCAAGATCTGTGTTATGAACTCGGTATCCAGCCTGAGGATGATGAACAGATTACCTCAAAGAAACTGGTACAGGCTTTACAACAGAATCATTCCATCAATCTGGCCTATGTGTATAAATATTCGATTCACCATTACTGTTTAAAAGAATGGCTGGCGCTGACTGATCCACAACTGGCCAAGAATATCCAGCTGATGACCTCTCCACCGCCTTCCATGGTAAAAGGAATCGCGGAACAGGTATTCGATGGCTTTTGCGTGGGAGAACCCTGGAATATTCAGGCCAAACTTGAAGGCTATAGTTTTATCGTCGCGGCGAGCCAGAATGTCATTCCAAAAGTTGCCGATAAAGTCTTGGCCATGACCCAGGAATGGGCAGAACAGCATCCATTTACCGTAGAGGCAGTGGTCAAGGCAGTACAAAAAGCGCAGGATGATTTAAAGCAGCGCCCTGATCTTTCCGAAGTCTGGGATATGTTAGTCGATTATCAGATTATTCAGTTTGAATGTTCCGCCCAGCGGCATGTCTATGACTTTTACAAGATCAAGAATATTATCCGGAATTTTGTTGGGAAAAGTGCCCAACCGAAAGTCGATGATTTTATCTGGCTTCTGCAGCAGATGCAGAAATGGGAAGATATTGAAATGACCGTAGCCGAGAAAAAACAGATTGCAGAACAGTGCATCTATAGTTTGCAAAGCCAGCATGCAGACATTATTGGCTAAATGATGTTACTGAAAAAAGAGGCCTGATTTTTCAGGTCTTTTTCATTGAGTCTATTTTCCAGAAAATGATTAAAAAATCTCTGCATTCTGATCTAACTTCTTGAATATGATTAAGAGTTGTCTGCTAATTTTTGCTATAAAAATAAGTCCTTTTTAAAGTCATTTCAGGATTTGGGATGAAATGGCATCCATTTTGCTTAATCAGTATTACGTTTTATAAAAATTGTAATATTGAGGGGCAACACTATGAGTTACGTTGCGCGTGAACTCAGTCAAAGAAATAAGTTACTGTTTGGCTTGGGGTCGTTTTTAATACCAATTCTGATCTGGTGTGCAGTCAGTTATTTGCCATTTATCTGGCATCCACAAGTCCAGATTACGGATTCAGGTAGTGTTGCCTATTTACAGGTCGAGAGTCGTATTGATAAAGACCAGTTTTTTTCTGCTGCGCAGTCTGCGGTAGATCAGGGTCTGGCTCCGCCGCAGGGTATTCTGGTCAACCCGATTTATCTGCCTGCACCGCATCAAGTGGCAATTGCACTGATCACAGCTTTTACCACGGAGCCTACCCAAGCCAATGCACCCTGGTTTCATGAAAGTCTGTGGCACAGTATCAAGTTGGTCTTTACCGCGTTCTTTATTTCTTCCTTGGTTGGTATTCCACTCGGTATTTTATGCGGATTTTCAAATAAAATTTCCCAGCTGACCGAACCCTTTGTTGAGTTTTTCCGCTATTTACCTGCTCCCGCCTTTGGTGCACTGGCAGTGGCAATTCTCGGAATTAATGATGCACCCAAAATTGCCATTATTGTGATAGGAACCCTGTTCCAGCAAATCCTGATCATTGCCAATACCACACGTCTGGTGGATCGCAGCCTGATTGAAGCCGGTTTTACCTTGGGCACCAATAAACTGAAAAGCCTGTTGCATGTGGTGATTCCAGCGGCCCTGCCTGAAATTTACCGCAATCTGCGTGTGCTGCTGGGTTGGGCATGGACATACCTGATCGTAGCAGAATTGATCGGCAGCACCTCCGGAATTACCTGGTTCATTACCCAGCAAGCCCGTTATCAGAACTTTGATAATGTCTTTGCCGCGATCCTGATTATCGGGGTGATTGGTCTGCTGTGTGATGTGATCTTGATGAAATTGGGACAACGCTTATTTAAATGGAAACCGGGAGCTAACTGATGCAAAACACTAAATTTAATACCCGCGAATACTTTGACAAGATTTATAGCCGTCCGGTGATTTTGGAAGCGAAGCAACTGACGCAAAAATTCAGTCATGGCAAAACCGAGCGTACGGTTTTAAATGCACTAAATTTGAAAATTCATAAACGTGAGTTCATCTGTGTGATTGGGCCTTCCGGTTGCGGCAAGTCAACCTTTAGCCGTGTAGTCGCCGGTCTGGATCCTTATAGCAGTGGTGAGATTCTGGTGGATGGCCAGCCGATTACCGGCCCAAGTCCAGAGCGTGGCATGGTGTTCCAGGGCTATACCCTGTTTCCATGGAAAACCGTCAAGGAAAATGTCATGTTTGGCCCGCGCATGAAAGGCCAAAGTAGTGCAGCGGCCGAAGCGCAGGCACGTGAATGGATCAATATCATTGGTCTGGAAAAGTATGAAAACCAGTATCCGCATGAGCTGTCTGGCGGGATGAAACAGCGTGTCGCGATTGCCCGGGCTTTGGTCAATGAACCGAAGATCCTGTTGATGGATGAACCCTTTGGAGCACTCGATCCGCATACCCGGCAAAAAATGCAGCGTCATCTGATGGATCTTTGGCAAAATATCGACATCACCATCATTTTTGTGACTCACGATATGGATGAAGCCATTTTACTGGCCGACCGTATTGTGGCGCTGAAAGCCAATCCGGGTGAAATCAAGGAAATTATCGAAGTTGATCTACCTCGTCCACGCCATCCAGACGTCATGCTTAGTCCTGAATTTAAACAGTTAAGACAACGTGTCGATTATCTGGTGCATGCTGAAGAAGATGAACTGGATCCGGCACTGGCAGAACTGCCGGTCATTCCGCGTATGACCAAGGTCAGCAGCAATAAATAATCTTATCCAAAATGCCTTTGGGACGACCCGAAGGTTTTAATCGCTGTGTTGGACGACCAACATTAGAGGTGATTATCATGCAAGCGCAATATGTACTCCCACTGGTTGATATTTCAAAATTACAAAGTCCGGATTTAGCCGATCGTATTGAAGTTGCTCATGCTGTGGATCATGCCTGTAAAGAAGTCGGATTTCTTTATCTGCAAGGTAGCCAGTTTAATTCTGATTACGCCAAAGCCCTGATTGAAATGGCCCAGTCCTATTTTTCTCAGGATCTGGACACCAAAATGCAGCACTATATTGGAAAATCAAAAAACCATAGTGGCTATGTGCCGATTGGCGAAGAACAGTTTGCCGGCAACAGTTATGATTTAAAAGAAGCCTATGATGTCAATTATGATTATCAGGGGGTAAGAAAAGACTGTCCTTTACTTGGCCCCACCTTATGGCCAGACCATCCGGATTTCAAGTCTATTGTCAGCCAATACTATAGTCATCTGCGTGAGATCAGCCGGCAGATTTTTTCTGCCTTTGCACTGGCGTTGGGCGTTCGTGAGGACTTTTTTGAAAGCAAAATTACTGATGCACCAAGTCAGCTACGCTTGATTCATTATCCTTATAATCCGGAAGTGAAAGACGCCGAAGGCATTGGCGCACATACCGATTACGAATGCTTTACCTTGCTGTTACCCACCGCACCCGGCTTACAGGTTTTGAATAAAGCCGGTGAATGGATCGACATTCCCCTGATTGAAAATACACTGGTGATGAATATCGGGGACATGATGGAAATTCTATCCAATGGTAAATATCTCGCCACCAAGCACCGCGTGAAAAAGGTCTCGGAAGAACGTTATTCATTCCCGCTGTTTTGCGCCTGCAATTATGACACCGTGATTGAACCGGTTATTCACACTGAAAATTCCAAATATTCTGCCCTGATCGGGGGCGAGCATCTATTTAATCAGACCGCCCAGACCTTTCAATATTTAAAACAGCGCGTCGCTAGCGGTAAGCTGGTCTTAAAAAATGCTGTACCACTTTCTTCTTTTGGACTTGAAGAACAGGCGGAGGTAGCATCATGAATCTGTTGGAAGTGATTAAAACTTTAAAGCCGACTATCCCTCAGCCAGAGATTATTCCTGACTTTTTATATGGGGCATTTCGGCGTAAAAGCATCAGCTTTTTTAATGGTCTGACCGATGAAAATACCATTGTGTACTGGTTTCAGTCGCGCAGTTTTACCATTGATCTTCGTTTAAAAAGCCAGATAGAAACTGCTGTTCAGGAACGCCAAGGCTGGATTGGCAATACACTTTGGGATAGTGCCAGCCAACTCTTGTCCTGGGAAGTGAAAGACTACGCCAATTACCAGAATCATGTGCAATGGCCGGAACCAGCCAGGTTACATGCGATTGGCAACTGCATTCTGGAATTTTCTCCAAGTAATGTTTATGTCGAAGACTGGCGCCAGCAGGTACAGCACGGTTTATTTTTAGGCCTGCGTCTTCAGTCTGCACTTGATGTTCAATCTGGTCAGACACTGGAAATGGATGGTGGCCTGATTATTTGCGCTGATCATATTGCCTATGCCCTGACGCGTTTGCCTGAAGTGCAAAGTGCAGTAGCTCAAATGGACTTGAAGGCTGTCGATCCGACCGTGTTTGCCTTGTTGGAAAGTTTTGAGGTTTCTATCGGAACTGATGGTCAAGCTAAAACTTACAGCACCCGCACGAGCGAAATAGGCAAAGCCTTTAACCTGGAAAATTTTGAAGTTCTCAATGAAGGCAGTCTGGTTCAGCATGTGGTTCTTGATGACTGTGAAATTGACCTGTTTTTTGAGCTGGATATATACCAGCCGGATTACCAATTTCAATATGCGACCCCCACGACTACACAAGCTGAAAGCTGGCTGAAGTCAGAACAGGATCACCTGATGCAGCATGCAGAACGGGTGTTATAGGGAGAAATATGTCTTTTTTATATCTTTCGATTGCCATTATTGCAGAAGTCATTGCCACTTCTGCATTGAAAGCTTCCAATGGTTTTAGCGTGCTCTGGCCTTCACTTGCCACCATTGCCGGTTATGCCGTTGCCCTGTTTTTCCTATCACTGACCATGAAAACCATTCCGATGGGCATTGCCTATGCAATCTGGTCTGGTGCTGGCATTATCTTGATATCAACGGTTGGCCTCTTGGTGTTTAAACAGCAACTGGATCTTCCCGCGCTGATCGGGCTGGCGTTTATGATTATTGGCATTATTTTTATCAATGTCTTTTCTAAAAGTACGCAGCTTTAATTTTTAAATATTAGCGTTCTTTCATAAATCAAAAATGATCATTCTATTCATATTTAAATGGATATTGAAAGTTCCTTTCTCCTCTGGAATGAGAAGCATTGCTTCGTAAGAGGATGAGGGGATTTCTTAGAAAGAACCTCTCCCTAACCCTCTCCTACAAGGCATAGGTATCTACACATCTATGAGATACCTAATGCCATTGTGGCTATCTCATTGAGTTCATCTATTGAATATTC
>NZ_JARDAL010000004.1:0-119337 GCF_048957595.1 Acinetobacter sp. AS5
TGGTTGATCGACTCAGTCGATGAGTTATTTCGAGTTTTTTTCGAATCTTGTATGAATAATAAAGTAGTTTGACTATAGCTTGCAACAGCATATTTATACGGGTTTGGCAGCGCTCACTGTGCAGCGTCAGCAAGATCAGCAGGCAAACGAATCCTCGTTGTAAATCCAAGTTATGACATATTGAGATGCGCTATATTTAGAAGTCATCCTACAGTGCTGTTTTATTGTGCAAGTGATGCCATAATGTATTTTTAAGTGTTCATTGATTGGCGATCAAGGACTCAGCATGATCCAATATAAAAATAAGATGATTCTAAGATGACCGAGGTGTACGTATGGAACAGGAAAGCTTGGTAGCATCTTTAAGGTTATTGGCACAACAGTGTTTACGGATTTCTCCAGAGCTGAACCAACTTTATCTTGATCAGATGGCGATGATTGGTCATTTGAATGCACAAAATTTAATAAAAATTCAGCAGGATCAGTGCCGGATTGAATTGCTGGATGGTCTGTTTTATATCCAGTTTCATACTCCCTATGCACTAGACTCTGGAGCTGCACCTGCTTTGGTTGACAGTCATTTTTATTTTCAGCAATGTAAGGCAGAAGCCCTGGAGGAATTCTTTTTACAGGATATCTATTTCCTGACTGGCGATTTAAAACCACAGCATTCGCTGTATTTACGCGACAAAGCCAAACAGTTACGTCAGCTTATCCTGGCTCAGGTTTATGCGTGGGTTAATGGCCTGGAACGGGTGTCCGAATTTTTGCAGCAAATGTCGATTGTTCAAGCTGAGATTATCGACCAGCAGCTGATCAAGGCCGGGTTGTATACAGCACCTGTCATGCAAAACTTTATTCAGGATGAACAAGAGATTCCACAGCAGATTCTTGAAAGCTTGCAACAGGCTTTTTCTTTGGAGTGTCTACAGCAGGATGAATTCCTGTCGATCCAGTCATTGATGGACAGTCTGGATGAGTTCTGTTTTAGCGCCGCACAGTTTTTGCCTCCGGCACTGTTCCGGATTATGTCGCTGTCTTTTGAAGAGCGCTTTAATCTGCATGAATTGAATGATCATACTGATGATATCTGTTTGCTATATCGGCATGCTGAGGAGCAAAGTAATTTGCTCGGTTTTGTCCGATTGATGAACCGGGACGTGCGGCATCGGGATGATTTATTATCCAAACGGAATTTCCTGGAAAATCATCCGTATTTATGGCAGAAAAAAGTAGCCCGATTGCCACTATTTGATTGTCATCGTGCCGTGAACTGGATCTTCAAGCAACCGGCCGAGGTACTGGACTGGATCAGTAATAATATCCAGCATAGCAGTGTACGCGTTGCAGTAACTGCCTTAAGTTTTGTAGACAGCCATCATATTCATCCCCAGATTATTTTGGCGACTTTGCAATATTTTCAATATGTCTCGGCGCGACTGTTTATTCATAGCATGCATGAATATGCAATCCAGCATGACTGGTTTCAGCATCAGTATAATCAGGCGGTGGTATTAAAAGGCACACGCCAATCGATTGAGGATCAGCGGATTGCGATTAGCCCTTCAATTCTGTATCTGGACGAATGGATGGAGCTGCTGCGCAATGTGGTTAAAATGGATGATCAGCTGACTAAAAAGGTTTATCTGAACTTGAGCCGGATGATGCAGGCTTATATGCAGCATTTATATAAAATTACGGCGCATTTACCCGATGAGGTTCTGGTGTATATTCAGCCTCAAAGCCAGCAGAACCGTGATTTCTATAATGTTCTGCACCGCTATCGAATTCCTTTTACTGAGTTCAGGCAGCTATTTTATTTGCAAAGCGGGCATGTACGGGAGTCGCTCTTTGACAGTTATGTGCGTGACTATCTGGTAGAGTATTTTTCCAGCCATACAGAAATACCGAAAAATCTGAGCTGGACCAGTTTGTTTAATCAGGCGGTCGTCTGGCATGATCAGATTCAAAAGCAGGAAATGATCGCCAAGCTGAAAAAACAGTTTGCACTGGTGAACTGGACGCCAATCACTCAGGTTTCATTTTTACTGTATTTCAACTGGCGTTTTGAAGAGCTTAAAACTTTGGATCGGATTTTAGAGGAATCTAAAATTTTCAGGAACTGTCTGGCGGCAAGCTATGCTCAGCAAATTGTGGAAAGGCAGTATGTGGCCTTTCGTATGTCTCATCCTGCTGTGCGCCTACCCTTGATCTTGGGGTGTCAATTGGTCAATGGACAGGTGATCTTTGATCAGCTGGAATATCCGAACAATCAGAAAGCAGAAGCTGAATACAGCAATATCGCCATGCATTTTATTAACTGGCTCAACTTGCAAGCCTGACAGTTCAATACAGCTTGTTTTCCTCCATGATGCTTAACTTTTCCGCTAAAAATCGTTAGGCTATAGCCGTTCTTTTACGGTATTGCTCTTATGAAACAGGAAACTGCCCTTAAGTTACTCAAAGCAGGAGAAAATGTCTTTTTAACCGGTTCTGCCGGTGCAGGAAAAACCTATACGCTGAATCAATATATTAATTATTTAAAGGCACGTAAGGTCGCCGTCGCGATTACCGCATCGACCGGTATTGCAGCCACACACATGAATGGTATGACTATTCATACCTGGGCAGGCATTGGCATTAAAGACTTTTTGTCTGAAGAAGACTTAAAGCGGATGAAAGAGCGCAAATACTTAAAAGAACATCTGGAAAATGCGCAAGTCCTGATTATTGACGAAATTTCAATGCTGCATGCCAAGCAGCTGAATCTGGTCAATCAGGTATTGAAATATTTCAAAGAAAGTGATGAAGCTTTCGGTGGTATTCAGGTGATTGTAGCAGGGGACTTTTTCCAGTTACCGCCAGTCGGTAAAAATGATGAGCGCAACCGCGACAAATTCTGCTTTATGTCGGATGCCTGGGTCGAAGCCAAGTTTCGCGTTTGCTACCTAACTGAGCAGCATCGTCAGGGCAATGATTATTTGAATGACATTCTGAATGCGATCCGTGCGCAGGCGATTAGCCATGAACACCGCACTGCTTTACAGGCCACGCGACATCAAGAAATTGGTGATACCTATACGCGCCTGTATACGCATAATATGGATGTGGACAGTATTAACTTTAAACATCTGAATGAAATTGACAATGATCCGCGCCAGTTTGATGCGCAGTGTGATGGCAATGAAAAGCTGATCGAGACTTTAAAATCGTCAGTGCGAGCGCCTGAAGCCTTAACCCTGAAAAAACATGCCAAAGTCATGTTTGTGAAAAACAACTTTGATATGGGTTATATCAACGGCAGTTTGGGCGAAGTGATCAGTTTTGAAGAAGATGATGAATATGGTGTGCTGCCTAAAGTCAAACTGACCGATGGCACTACATTGGTGGTTGAGCCTGAAACCTGGTCGGTAGACAATGAGGCCGGTAAAACCATTGCCAGTTTCCAGCAGATTCCATTGCGTCTGGCCTGGGCGATTACCATTCATAAATCACAAGGCATGACCCTGGAAGCTGCCGAGATTGACCTGAGCCATACTTTTGAAAAAGGACAGGGCTATGTCGCGTTGTCCCGTTTGAAAAGCTTAAATGGCCTACGATTAAAAGGTTTTAATGAGCAGGCTTTGGAACTCGATAGTCTGGCAATTAAAGCCGATCGCCGTTTTCAAGAACTTTCTGATGAAGCCGAAGCGAATTTTGAAAATGTCGATTTGACGGCACAGCATAAGGCCTTTATCCGACATTGTGGCGGGACTTTGAATGAAGTTGAAATCCAGCGCAATGAGAAGAAAATTTCCAAGAATGGGGGTAAGCAAAGCTATGCCGCTGCAACGCTAGACGAAACGCGTGAACTGTTTGAAGAAGGTTATGAAATTGCCGATATCGCGACTGAACGTGGTTTGACCCCGGCAACCATCATCAATCATTTGGGGCGTTTGCATAAAGAGCAGGGGCTGGATATCTCGCTGGCACATCCGGGTGAGGAAGTGGTGGAACAGGTGCGCAAGATTTATAAACGCCTAACCAAGCGTCAAAACTTGGAACATTTTAATGATGACGGTTCAATTAAGCTGCGTCCGATTGTGGAATTGACCACGCCTAAAATGGCTTATGACCAGGTGCGTCTGGCTCTACTATTTGTAGAATAATCATCAAAATGATGTTTAAGAGTTCTTAAGATGCACAGTTTATTCGTATACGGCACGCTTCGTCCCCAGCAACCCAATGCCCCCGTTATGGAACGGATTGGAGGAAGCTGGAAAGCTGGTTATATTCGTGGGTATTTGCAGCAGCGTGGTTGGGGTGCTGAACTGGGTAGCCCGGGTATTCAGCTCAGTGATTCGGGAGAGATTGTTCCGGGTTATGTATTCATATCCGAGAATCTTCCCCAATATTGGAATGAGCTGGATGCATTTGAAGGCGATGAATATCAACGTATCCCGGTTAAAGTATATTTGGAAAATGGTCAGACGATAGAAAGTTTGGTCTATGCTTTGAAAGATTAGACTGGGGTGTGTCATTTATTGAATTTCAAATTTTTATCAGGTCAGAGCTTCAAAGATCATAACTTTCCTTTGACTTGGTTTCAAAAGATTGAATTAATAAAGTATTCCGTTGATCTGATAGTATCTTCTGAGCAAGCCTGAAGCATTGCTTTAGAGCTTAGCGCAAGATAATCAACGGGTGGTCTGCATATTTCCGGTCATGTGATGTATTTTTGAGAAATTATTGCATACTGGGAATACGCGCTGATGATTTGTACATTTATTGTGTACTAATCAATAACGATAAAATCCCAGCCGCAATTAAAGGACCGACTGGAACACCGCGTAATACTGCTACACCAGCCACTGTGCCTAATAACAGTCCGGCCACCACATCTGGCTGATTTGACATCAGCTTCACTCCACGTCCGCCCAGCCAAGCAACAAAAACCCCAATCGCGATTGCCAGCAAAGACTTCCAGCTCAGGAAAGATTTGAGAATACTTTCTCCTGAAATTTTGCCACTGGCAATCGGTGTCAGAACACCAATGGTCAGAATAATAATGCCGATATTTAAACCATGCGCCTGTACATAAGGCAATAAACTGCTGAGAGGCGTGATTTTCAAAACGATTAACACCGCTGCAGCAATGGTGACGGCGCTATTGTGACTGAAAATACCGCAAGCCAGTAAAACCAAAAGAACAATCAGATTCAGATCAAGTTGCGACATAAGCGGGAGAGAAAGAATGAAAAATAAAGCTATTGTAGAGCTTTTCAACGCATGATACCTAGAAAACAGCGGAAGAAACCAAATTCATGACTGTTTCAGGATAGAATGCACAGGTCTTCACTCGATACAGGTATAAACAGATGCTATTGGAAAAAATGTTGCAGTCACAAGGTTTCGGCTCCCGCAAGCATTGTCAGCAACTGATTAAAAATGGTGCTGTTTCAATTCAAGATGAAGTGGTTGACAATCCTAAATATAACCTGGATTTAAATCATTTAAATTTCGAGGTTTATGGTAAAAGTCATACCTATCGGGAAAAAGTGTATATCGCCTTAAACAAACCACAAGGCTACGAGTGTTCGCATCAGGCGACGCATCATTTTAGTGTATTTGACCTGTTTGATGACATTTTGCTGAATCGGGGGATTCAGTGTGTAGGCCGTCTGGATCAGGATACCACCGGACTATTATTGCTGACCGATGATGGACAGTTTCTGCAAGCGCTCACCCATCCGAAAAAGCATGTCGCCAAAGTTTATCAGATGCAAACTGCGGATGCCGTCACGGATGAACAGATTCAGCAACTAGAACAAGGTGTTGAATTAAGAAATGAAAAAGGCATTTTTTCAGCTACCGAAGTGACACGATTGGCTGAAAATCGTCTGCAAATGACCATTCATCAAGGCGTCTATCATCAGGTGAAGCGTATGCTGGCTGCAGTAGGTAATAAAGTTGAACAGCTACATCGTGCACAGATTGGTGCTTTGGCCTTACTTGAACTGGTTGAAGGGGAATGGCTGTATTTAAATGCAGAACAGGTGGCGCAGGCCAAATTCCGCTCAGAATAATAAATTTTTTATTCGCTTGAAATATGATTAAAAAGACTGGTGTTTATTTCAGGAAACAGTGATAGGTCTGAAATTCATCATCCTTGATAAATCCCATAGATTCGTACAATTTATGCGATTGATAATTATTTTTTTGGGTTTCCAAGGTAATTCTTAAGGCCTGTTCATGTTTGGCAAATAAAATCGCGGTATCAATCAGTTGTTTGGCTGCGCCCTGACGCCGAAAAACCGGCGTGATATAGACATCATCCAGAATATAATAGGTCGAGCAGGCCACTGAAGAAAAACCCAGATACAGGATAATAAAGCCGGTAAAAGTATCATCTTTGGTATTAATGAAAATGACAGTCTGCCCATCTTCAAAACGCTGTTTTAAAAATTGGTAAGAGAGTTCAGGGTTGGAAGACGTACCATAAAACTGTCGATATTCATCAAATAATACCGCCAGCTGATTCAGGTCTGCTGACTGGGCGCGTCGTACAAGCATTGCATACTCCATGCTAATTTTTTATTGATTATCAGCATCAAGCATAGCGAAGTTTATGAGTGGCAGGCTTTAGAAATTGTTCGGAAATGCAACAATGTTAAATTTTGTCGCTTTCACCCAAAATGGCATTCAGTTCTTCAAATAAATCAAGATGATCATCATCCAACTGGATATCCTGATCATCCAGCAGATTCAGGGCAGAACTGGAAAGCGCATTTTGCTCGGTTTTCGCTTCATTTTGTTTTAGCTTGCGCAGGCGAATCAGTTGTTCTAGGTTGATATTCTGGTTTTCAATCGAGAAGGGGATCGATTTGGTAATCACCACTTGCTTGAAAAAAAGACGCACGGCCTGAGCTGGCGTAATCCCCAATTGCTTAAATACTGCAAAGGCTTGTTTCTTCTCTTGCGAGTCCAAGCGAATTTGATAAACTTCAGTTTTTCTCATAATATTTTTAAAGCTTTAAATTACTTAACTTTTCGCCTTTATTCTAATCAATTACGTTTGAAATTCAATCTTAAAGCGACCGATTTTAGAAAATAATCTGTAATGACAAGCGATTTACAGTGTCAATTCAAGTTGCGAGCTGAAATTCATGCTTTTCTGCGTGATCGGATCGATGAATTGAATATGTTTGGCCAATAAACTTAAAGGGGCAGAAAAATCATCTTCCGCCTTGTGTGCTACCTGTGGATAAAAGGGATCATGACGGATCGGAATACCCAGATGATTCAAGTGCACCCGTAATTGATGCTGCTTGCCAGTATGCGGTTTCAACTCGTATTTGGCCCATTCTGTGTTGTGTTCCAGCAGGTCAATCGCTGTCTCGCTATTTGGCGTTCCGTCTAGCACGTGCATGATATAAAAAGGCTGTCCCTTTTCCATTCTTAATCGCGTGATCAATGGAAATTTTAAATCAGGTTGATAAGCTGCAATCGCATGATAAGTCTTCTGCACTTGACGTGTAGCAAACATCTGCTGATATAGGCCACGCGATTCCACGCATTTGGAAATTAGGACCACACCTGCCGTTTCACGGTCCAGTCGGTGAATAGGCGTTAAATGTTCATTACTAGTTTGTTTTTTAAGACGAACCAATAGCGTTTCCTGCACATATTGTCCGGTCGGATTCATGGTCAAAAAATGCGGTTTATCGACCACCATGAAATGCTCATTTTCAAATAAAATCTGATGTTGAAAAGGCACATGCACTTCATGTGCCAAAAAGCGGTAATAAAAACAGTGGCTATTGGGCTGAAATGGACTTTCTGTGGTTAATTGATTGCCCTGAGCATCATAGACCAGACCTTCGTTGAAACGGGACTGCCATTCATCTGCTGTGATATGCGCGAATTGTGTGCATAAATAAGCAAAAACTGTCAGGGACGCATCCGGACTGGCTGGCAAAAATACTTTACTGGCACTGACCCCATTGAGCATGGTCGGGTTAAATTCAACAGTTGGTTGCATGGCAGGCAGATTAACCTCTTAAGGAACAGATGCTGTGAAAAAATACAGTTTCTCACACGGGTGAATAGGCTTTTAAAGCGTGGCGATGCTATCATATTTATTCTTTTGCATCATGTCGTGAGTAATATGCCTTATTCATTTAATGTCACTTTAAATCATGAAGACGATACCCAAAAACTAGCCAAGGTTCTGGCGGAGAATTTCCCTGCGGGGGTCGTGTATCTGATTGGTGACCTAGGGGCAGGAAAAACGACGTTAACACGTTATTATTTGCAACAGCTGGGTCATAAAGGTTCAGTGAAAAGTCCAACTTATACACTGGTCGAACCCTATCAAATTAATGGTCAGGATATTTTTCATTTTGACTTGTATCGTCTGAATGATCCGTATGAACTGGAACTGATGGGCATCCGGGATTACCTGGAAACACCGAATGCGCTATTTTTATTTGAATGGCCATCTAAAGGTGGTGATGAAATTCCGCAAGCTGACCTGATTATTGAAATTTTAAAATCTGAAGATGAACTTACCCGTACTGCAAGCCTGATTTCATCGAATCTTGCTTTACGAGAGGCTCTGGAGCGTCAATTTTCACATGTCGAATGATTTAAGTCTGCGCCGTATTCGTGCCCTTGATCCTGCACTTGCCAACCAGATTGCCGCAGGTGAGGTGATTGAACGTCCGGCTTCTGTGGTCAAGGAGTTACTGGAAAACTCGATTGATGCGGGGGCGACAGAGCTGATCATTCGGGTCGAACAGGGCGGCAGTACTTTAATTGAAATCATCGACAATGGACGCGGAATTCATCATGAGGATTTACCGCTGGCCGTGATGCGTCATGCCACCAGCAAAATCCAGAGTGCTGATGAGCTGTATGCGATTAGCAGTCTGGGCTTTCGTGGCGAAGCACTGGCGTCGATAGCAGCAGTTTCACGCCTGACCATGATCAGCAGTCAAAGTGACGAGGGCATCGGTTATCAGGTCGAAGTCAATGGCACGGCTTTTGATCATCAGGAAATTCAGGCTGTTGCGGCCTCAAAAGGGATGCATATCCGGGTTCAGGATTTGTTTTTTAATGTGCCTGCACGGCGTAAATTCCTGAAAAAACCGGGCACTGAATTTGGTCATATCGAAGAAATTGTGCGCCGTATGGCACTGACGCATTTTGATATCCGTTTTGTGCTGGAACATAATGAAAGCATCAAACTGAATTTACCTGTAGCGGATAGTGGCGCTTTACGTTTTCAACGTGTACAGCAATTGCTTGGCCGCCAGTTTACTGAAAATGCCTACTGGATCGATGCAGACAGTATCAACATGCGGTTGTCTGGTTGGCTTGGCCATCCTTCAGATGCACGTGCGCAGGCTGATTTGCAGTATGTCTATGTAAATGGCCGGATTGTCAAAGACAAAACGATTTCCCATGCCTTGCGTATGGCCTATGATGGTATCTTGCATGGCCATCAGCATGCGGCTTATTTACTGTTTTTGGAAGTTGATCCGGAAAATCTTGATGTGAACGTTCATCCGACCAAGCATGAAATTCGCTTCCTGAATCAACGTGAAGTACATGAGTTTGTGCGGCATTATGCCAAGGAAACGCTGGCACAATTCCAGACTGCGACTGCGGATCTGGCCGAGGCGATGAAACAGGATCAACAGCCTAATTTTGTGGCGCCACAACCACGCTATCAGGAGCAGTTTAGCCTGCATCAGGCTGCGCATTCGCAGCAACAGGTAGCTAGAACGACATCTACTGCAGATGAAAACGAAGCTTCGGATGTACTGACCGATTTTGAATCTTCACATCCACAAGCTGTGAATTATGCCCGAGACTACAGTACATCCTATGCAGGTTCGCAGCAGCTAAATAATGCCCTGAAAAGTTATCTGGCTCCACTGAGAGAAAGTTTGGAAACCGAAGCATTCAGCCCTGAGCAGTCTTTTCAGACACATGTAAACACCAAAGTGGATGAACATCCCTTGGGTATTGCAATTGCCCAGTTACATGGCATCTATATTCTGGCGCAAAATACCGAAGGTCTGATTATTGTCGATATGCATGCGGCGCATGAACGTATCGTTTTGCAGCAAATGAAATCGGCCTGGGATAAACCTGAATTCTGGACGTCACAGCAGTTGCTGATTCCAAAGGTCGTAAATATTAGCCGGATGCAGGCCATGCGTGTCGAAGAGTTGAAAGAGCAGTTGGCGCGTTTGGGTCTGGAAATTGACCAGTATGGTGATGAGCAAGTCATCGTACGTGGTGTACCGGCTATTCTACACAAGGCTGATTTTGAGGCCCTGATTCCTGAATTATTGAATGATTTAGATCCGGGTGATCAAGCACAAAGCCTATTGCAGAAGCGTGACCAGATTCTGGCAGGCATGGCCTGTCATGGTGCAGTGCGTGCACATCGTATTTTAAGCTTGTCTGAGATGAATGCCTTGCTGCGTCAGATGGAGCAAACCGAATTTGCCAGTCAATGTAATCATGGCCGTCCGACTTGGCGCGCCTTTCCATTGGCTCAACTAGATAAACTTTTTGCTCGAGGAGAGTAGTTTTACATGTCCAATCAATTGCCGGTCATCAATTTAATGGGGCCAACTGCAAGTGGTAAAACCGCTTTGGCATGTGAACTGTATGAGCAAGGGAAATTTGAGCTGATTTCGGTCGATTCTGCGCTGGTTTATCGGGAAATGGACATTGGTACAGCCAAGCCCTCTAAAGAGGAGCTGGCGCGCTATCCGCATCATCTGATTGATATTATCAGTCCACTTGAAGTGTATTCTGCAGCCAACTTTGTCGAAGATGCTTGCCGTCTGATTGATGATATTCATATGCGCGGTAAAACCCCGATTCTAGTCGGTGGAACCATGCTGTATTTTAAGGCCTTGCTTGAAGGCTTGTCAGATAACCTACCAAGTGCAGACTATGCTATCCGGGCTGAGATCGAAGCCCAGGGTGAGCAGGAAGGCTGGGAGGCTGTTTATGCAGAATTATGTGCAGTTGATCCGATTGCCGGTGAAAAATTCAAGGTCAGCGACAAGCAGCGCATTATTCGTGCCTTGGAAGTTTTTAAATTGACTGGTGAGCCGATTACAAAACTACAGGCAGAACAACCTAAAAACTTACCATATCGTTACAGTTTCCATAATTATGCGCTGATGCCAGATCGGTTAGAATTACATGGGCGTATTGAACAACGTCTGGAAATTATGTGGAAAAGCGGTTTTTTAAATGAAGTTGTAAATTTAATTGAAAAATACGATTTTAATGAAAATTTACCTTCCATGCGTTCAGTGGGTTATCGTCAGGCTATAGAATTCTTAAAAAATGCTGATAAAACCAAGGAAAAGCAACTGGAAATGGAGGATAAAGCTTTATTTGCGACACGACAACTTGCAAAACGTCAATATACGTGGTTAAGGTCTTTGCAAGAAAAGCATAAATTTACAACATATTTTACGCTACAGCAAGCTCAAGAAGACTTGCGAAACTGTCACGGATAAAGCAAAATTTAGGGACTATCTTTTTTATAATTTTTAATTGAAAAATAGAGATAGTTTTTGCGCTGATTTTTAATTTTTTTTGGAGTTATAACATGTCTAAAGGTCAAACTTTACAAGATCCATTCTTGAATTCTCTCCGTAAGGAACGTATCCCAGTATCTATCTTCCTGGTAAACGGTATTAAATTACAAGGTCATATCGAATCTTTTGACCAATACGTGGTTTTATTAAAAAATACAGTAAGCCAAATGGTTTATAAGCATGCAATTTCAACTGTAGTACCTGCACGTAATCCACGTCCTGCTGGCGCGCCTGCTGGTCCACAAGGTGCGGGCTTCGGTGGTCAAGGTGCTGCAGGTGGCTTTGGTGGCGGTCAAGGTGCTGGCGGCTTCGGTGGTCAAGGTGGCTTCGGCGGTCAAGGTGGCTTCGGCGGTCAAGGTGGCTTTGGCGGTCAAAGCGGTGGCTTCGGCGGTCAAGGCGGCTTCGGTGGTCAAGGTGCCGGTTTTGGTGGTCAAGGCGGCTTCAGTGGTCAAGGTGCTGGCTTTGGTGGTCAAGGTGCTGGTTTTGACAACGATACTAAATTTGAAGACTCTTCAGACGATGAAAACAATCGTTAATTGAGTTTGAAAATTAAAAAACCTCTCAATGAGAGGTTTTTTTATATCTGTACGTTTTAAGCTGTTTAAATAAAAAAGCCAACGAGATGTCGTTGGCTTTTTAAGATTCTGGTAAGGCTTAACGGTTACGTTTAGGATCCAGTTGCGGATCTTTGATTTCTACATAAGCATTATTGCGCGTTTCACGTAACCAGCTGTCTAATTCGGCATCAAATTGACGTTCACCCAGTAATTGACGGGCCATACGTTCTTGATATTCTTGTGTCATATCTTGTTGACGTGTTTCACTCACTTGCAGAATATGCCAGCCAAACTGGGATTGAAACGGTTTACTGAACTGACCTACTGGGGTGCTTTTCATTTGCTGTTCAAATTCAGGCACCATCACACCTGGGCTAACCCAACCAAGACTTCCGCCATCACGAGCCGAGCCAGTATCATTAGAGAAAGTTGAAGCTAAAACAGTAAAATCTTCACCTTGTTTCAGGCGGTTATACAGACTGTCAATCATCTGCTTGGCATTTTCAGGACTTACCACTTCAGACGGTTGAATCAGAATGTGTCGTGTTAAGTATTGCGGAACAAGGGCTTTCTGCTCGCCACCTTTACGTTCCAAGAGCTTTAGAACATGTACACCATCAGCCACAGGAATCAGTTCAGACGTCTGACCCGGCTGCAGGGTGGTCACGCGTGCAGCCAGTTCTGCCGGAATTTCTGACAGGCTTCTCACACCCATATCAGCAGCTTCGACTTTAATGCCACCAGTGCTGTACTTTTTGCTGATCGCCTGAATGTCATTACTGCTAATTAATTCTTGCTTTACCTGTGTGGCAACTTGTTCAGCATTTTCACCGCTTACCCGTAAATGCAGTACATGGACCTGACTGCCAAGCAAAGCCTGACCTTGCGGGGTATTTAGGAAGTTTTTAACATCTTGGTCTGTGATCTGAATGCGTGAAGTCACGATTTGTTGACGTAAACGATTCAATGCCAGATCTTCAGCAATACGGTTACGTAAAGAAGCATAGGTATTCGGCGCCATGGCATCCAGTTTCTGCTGGAAAGCTTCCAGACTCGGTGAACCAGAATCACGGGCAACTTTCAGGACGGCTTCATTTAAAGATTTTTCATCTGGACGAATATTATAACGTTTAACTTGTTCAAGCTGTGCCTGACGAATAATTAGTTGCTCTAAGGCTTGTTGCTCAAGATATTGTTGTGGTGGAACGGCCTTTTTCTGTTTTTGCAGCTGATGTGAGATTTCGGCTACACCTTGAGCCAGGTCACTACGCAGAATAACACTATTGTCGACTACAGCTACAACTTCATCTTTAGGTTGGGCAACAGCAAAAGTCGTCATCGCTGAAGAAAGGCATAGCGCAAGTGCGGTTGCTTTAAAAATTTGTTTTAACTGTTTTGTCTTCATTAACGTTCTGTCCAAGTTTGATTGATATTGTTAAAACCTAGAATACGATTTTCTAGTAATGAGGTGAGTTTGCTGCTTAACCCACCTAAGCCTTTCAGGCTGACTTCGGCCATAATGGCGCGTTTGGCTTTGACGTTTGCATCATTAACGTCATCTAAGTCATTGTAATATGAGCGACCATAAACAGAAACTCCCCAACAGCATGACTCATAGTTCACGCCAAGTAAATATTCCCGTGTGATACTATTATCCAGGTCAAATTGCGCATGTCCAACCAGACGCCAGTTGTTGGCAATCGGCTGGATAAATGAACCCACGATCTGGTCATAGTTGTCCTGACGGTTCGGAATATCTTTACGATAGAAATAGCCTAAGTTATAAAGATTGCCTTGATCACCGGTATAATAAACCTGCACATCGCGTTGGGCATTCGATCCATTCGACATCCAGCTTGAGTTCAGATTAACGTGAACATTATTTGACAGTTGACTCGTCAGTTGAATAACAGGGCCGGTATGGCTTTCACGGTCAAATTCATCTGCGTCATTTTCCAGTGTCACACGACGATCTTCAAAGAAAAAGCTCTGTCCAATGCTGGCACGCAGACGCTCCAGACCTTCTTCATTAAATAGGCTATAGCTCAGACCTAAGGAGGCGAAGTTGTTGTCTTCCAGGCGGTCATTACCATAAAAGCGACGCGCACTGAAAAGTTGATCATAATTAATCGAAGCAACGACTGAATCAAAGTTCGGCTGATTCTGCTGGTTTTCATATGGTGAATAGGCGTAGAACAGACGAGGCGTTAAGGTCTGTAGATACGTACCTTCTTTTTCGAAAATTAAACCGGTGTCCAGCGTGAATTGTGGTACCACAATTGAATTATTTTCACTAGACGCGCTACGGCTTTGGGTTTTTTCATCATAGAAAGTATTGATGTTGCGTACAGTCGCCTGAGGAATGAAGAATGACCACGGGGTATAATGGTTATAACGCACGGAAAAGTCGTTATAGATTCGTGTACCACTTGGTTGATATACCTTCTCACCCGTTGGGTCAGTATCGGCGAAATTTCGTAGGTCTTTCTGGAAATAAGCCGTATCGTTATTAAACTCAAGCTGTAATCCCAATGGATTGCCAGTTTTATAATTGACTAAAAGCTGCGGCAAACGTGCATAAGGACGGTCTTCATCCAGTACGGTTGGATCTAGGGTTTGGAAATCTTCGACTTTGAATTGTGCCTTTAAGCCAGGAATACCATTTTTGTAATTGACTTCCCAGGCACGGCGTAAGTTCAGATCAGTTTTAGAGTTCGGGTTGTTATCCAGATCGGCGAAGTAATCTTTGTCTGAAGCGTAGTTATATTCAAGGTTGGTGGAGAGCTGATTATTGATCTGCCAGTTATGTAAGAAATGCAGGCTTTTACGGTCTTCATCGCTATAGCTTTCATCAGAAAGTAAATAACCTCCCCAAATACGGCCTTCACCATAATTCTCAGTCAAATAACGGAACTCGCCATCCAGCATTGCACCGCGATCGCCAATATAACGCGGCGTAATCGTCGCATCATATTGCGGTGCTAAATTCAGGTAAACCGGAACACCCAGTTCCAGACCACCATCATTGGTAAAGCCAAATGTGGGGGTTAGAATACCAGTAGTGCGGCGGTCATCAATCGGGAAGTTAAAATAGGGAACTGCCAAGACCGGAACATCTTTGACATAGAGTTTGGTATTACGGGTTTCACCACGTCCAGTTTCCTGGTTCAGCTTGATTTTTTCTGCCTGGATTTTCCAAGTCGGTTTTTGCTCAGGTGGACAGGTGGTATAGGTCGCATTTTCCAGTTCTACCGTCTCGGTCGAGGTTCTGGCGATCTTTTCAGCACGACCATGCGCATGTTGCTGTTCTGCGATATAGAAGCTGTTATTTAGATCGCCTTGCTGGGTTTTCAGATTATAGTTGATATCATCACTTTGCGAGATTAATCCACCTTGCGCAAGTTGTACTCGACCCTCTGCCTTGGCATAAGTCTGGGTTTGATCAATGGTTACGCGTTCGGCACGAATCTGGCGACCTTGCTGGTCAATGATGACATTGCCTTCTAAATAAGAGTCGCCTGCTGGATTGTAGTGACCATAATCTGCAGTAATGGTGGATGTAGCCTGATCTGGCGCAACGGTTGCTGCATCTGGGGCAATCGGGGTGACCCAGGCACCTTTACAGTAGGCAGAGCTTAAATATTGTCCCTGACGTTGCTGTGCTTCAGCAGAGGATTTATCGACATAATATTGCGAGAAGAATGCTTCACCTAGATAGGTCTCATTAATGCGCTGTTTGAGTTGTTCTGCGTTTACATCGGACGAGACATTTGATGCAGCATAGCCGGAGGCTGAGCTGCCACATAAAAGGGTTAAGATCGCAGTCGCTAGAGGATTTATTTTAAAGTGATGCTTCATTTGTCTCATTAACCAATCATGCTTTTATCGCAATTAATTATTGTCGCATCATAGAGAAAAAGTTGATAAGTAGCTACACTTAGCACTTTAAAAACTCAGCCTGTATTAGAATTAATTGCAAATGAATACACAACGCGAACAATTGATACAATCTTGGATTGCCTCTGTACTCGGTTCAGATCAATTTGAAACTCATTTTTTAGCAGGTGATGCCAGCTTCCGTAGTTATGCACGAATCAAACTGAATAATAAAACATTTATGCTGATGGATGCACCACCAGAAAAAGAAGATTGTGTGCCTTTTGTGACGATAGATGAGTTTTTTGATGCACATGGCGTGCGCGTTCCGCATATCGTGGCAAAAGACCTGGAAAATGGCTTTTTACTCCTTGAAGACTTTGGTGATGTGCTGCTGTCGAATCTGCTCAATGACGAGACTGTAGATGCCTATTATGAGCAAAGCTTTAAGCAGCTCATTCAGCTGCAATCGATTGCTGGAGAAGGGCATTTCCCGGCATATTCTTATGAAAAAATGATCTCAGAAATGGAATTGCTGACTGACTGGATGTTGCCAGCGTTAAAGGTTCAACCGACTGAATCAGAAAACACCTTGATCAAACGTACTTTTGCGATTCTGGCCAATGCCGCATTGGCACAGCCACAGGTGATTGTACATCGGGATTTTCATAGCCGTAACCTGATGAAAATCGACAATGAAACCGAACTCGGTGTGATTGATTTTCAGGATGCCGTGATTGGTGCAGATACTTATGACCTGATCTCGATTACCCGCGATGCCTATGTACAGTGGAATGCCGATCGTGTTTATCGCTGGTTCAAGACTTTCTATGATTTGTTGCCCGCAGCATCTAAACAAGATCGTGACTTTGTCCAGTTTAAAAAAGATGCCGATATGATGGCAATTCAACGCCATATCAAGATTTTAGGTATTTTTGTACGTCTGTTTGAGCGTGATGGTAAATCAGGTTATCTCAAAGACTTACCACGTGTGATGTGGTACTTGTTAGAAGAATCTAAGCCTTATCCGGAATTACAGCCATTTATGCAGTTTATGCATGAACGAGTAATGCCTACATTTGAAGCTAAATACGGTGCATACGAGGTGGCTGCGTAAATGAAAGCGATGATTTTGGCCGCAGGACTCGGCAATCGTATGCGCCCATTAACTTTGCATACTCCCAAGCCTTTGCTTGAGGTAGGTGGCAAACCGCTTATCGTCTGGCATATAGAGAAACTGGCTGCGATCGGTGTCACTGAAATTGTCATCAATACGGCTTGGCTCGGTGAGAAACTCGCAGAAGCTTTGGGTGATGGTTCACGATTTGGCATCAACATCCTATGGTCACATGAAGGTGAAGGTCTGGAAACAGCAGGTGGCATTATCAATGCCTTGCCGTTACTCGGTGATGAGCCTTTTATTTTATTAAATGGTGATGTCTGGACCACGATGGATTTTGCACCTTTACTGGATATTGATCTAAAGGATAATTTGGCGCATCTCGTACTTGTGCAGAACCCTGAACAACATCCAGAGGGTGATTTCACGCTTGCGGAAGGGAGAGCTTATACTTTTGATCAGCAAGTCGAAGGTGAAAACCTGACTTTTAGTGGTGTATCAGTACTTGATCCGAAGATGTTCCAAGGCTTAGAAACTGGCAAGCGTCCTTTGGCTCCGTTGCTAAAAGCAGCAATGCAGAATCAGCAGGTTGCAGCTTCTAAACTTGCAGGTATTTGGGTTGATGTAGGAACCCCGGAGCGTTTAACGGCACTGGATACGGCGATCCGTGAAGGGAAGTTTGCTTAAGTGAATATTCGCTAAGCACTGCCTACTGTGCCAATATAGAGAAAACGGTATACTTCCACCTAACTTTTTCGAGCGTAGATTGTTTATGCACATGTTTTTTCAAGAACTAAAGCAGGGTAGCCAGGCTTTGGGTTTAGAGCTATCTGATGAAGCTTTAAATTTATTACTCAAGTATCAGGATGCTTTGGTGTTGTGGAACAAAGCATACAATTTGACTGCAATCCGTGATCCTAAAGAAATGCTGGTCAAGCATCTGCTCGACAGTTTAAGTATTTTAAAGGACTTGCCTGTAGGCAGACTGCTGGATATCGGTACAGGTGGCGGTATGCCGGGCATGATCATTGCTTTATGTCAGCCTGAGCGTGAATGTGTATTACTGGATTCTAACGGTAAAAAAATTCGTTTCCTCAAGCAGTTTATTGCTGACTTAAAACTTAAAAATGTTATTGCCGTGCAAACGCGTGTAGAAAACGAAGACAGCATCAATGAGCTGGGTCAATTTGATGTGATTACCAGTCGTGCCTTTGCATCATTAACAGACTTTGTCGATGCTTCTAAGCCATATATGCACGAACAAACGATTATTGCCTCAATGAAAGGCTTAATTCCTGAAGATGAAGTTGCTACTTTAAAAAATGAATTTAGTTGTGAGATTATTGAACTTAAAGTTCCGCGCTTAGACGAACAGCGTCATTTACTTCTATTAAAACGTATTTAAGATTTTTAAAGGGATTGGGGGCAACATGGCACAAATTATTGCGATTGCAAACCAAAAAGGTGGTGTAGGTAAAACCACAACCGCAGTAAATTTGGCGGCATCTTTAGCTGTGTTAAAAAAACGTGTTTTGCTGGTCGATATGGATTCGCAAGGTAATGCGACCATGGGGTCTGGCATTCAGAAGAATGACCTGCTGTATTCGGTTACCGATGTGTTGCTGGGTGAAGTGCCGATTGAAACGGCGATATCTAAGGCGGAAGTCGGTTACAAGGTACTTGGGGCAAACCGTGATCTGGCTGGGGTTGAGTTGGCGATTGCAGAGCAGGAAGGGCGCGAGTTCATTTTACGGGATGCATTGCAGGAAATTGAATCCTCATTTGATTATATTATTGTTGATTGTGCACCGAGTCTTAGCCTGATTACTGTCAATGCTTTGGCAGCCGTGGATGGTGTGCTGATTCCAATGCAGTGTGAATATTATGCACTGGAAGGTCTGGCGGATTTAACCCAAACCATCGATCGGATTCAGCAAGCATTGAATCCGGACCTGCAAATTGTCGGTGTATTACGCACCATGTACGATGCACGTAATGCCTTAACCCGTGATGTCTCTGAAGAATTAGAACAATATTTCGGTAAAAAACTGTATGAAACCGTAATTCCACGAAATATTCGTCTGGCTGAAGCGCCAGCACACGGTTTGCCGGTGATTTATTTTGAAAAAAGCTCAAAGGGTGCAGTTGCTTACTTAAATCTGGCAGCTGAAGTATTAAAGAAAAGCAAAGTGAAAAAAGGAAGTAAAGCATGACCGTCAAGAAACGTGGACTCGCTAAAGGTCGTGGCTTGGATGCCTTGCTAGGCTCAATTCAAAAAGAAAAATTACAGATGGAAGCCCAAGGCATTGATCATGGTCAGCTAAAACAGATTGATGTGAACTTGCTCAAGCGTGGTGAATATCAACCGCGCCGTTATATCAATGAGCAGGATTTGCAGGAACTGGCAGCATCGATTGAAAAGCATGGCATCATGCAGCCCATCGTGATTCGTCCGGTTGACGATGAGCGCTATCCGTATGAAATTATTGCAGGTGAGCGTCGCTGGCGTGCTGCACAGCTGGCGGGTTTGACCGAAATTCCTGCGATTGTACGGGATCTGAATGATCAGGTTGCCATTGCACTGGCGCTGATTGAAAACATCCAGCGTCAAGATCTGAATCCGATTGATCAGGCGATGGCCTTGCAGCGTTTTCATGAAGAATTTGGCCTAAGCCATCAGGAAATTGCCGATACCGTGGGTAAAGCGCGTACGACAGTGAGTAACCTACTTCGCCTGCTTAGCCTGGCAGAAGAAGTGAAAGACTTTATGCAACAAGGTTTGCTGGATATGGGGCATGCACGTGCGATCTTAACCTTAAAAGCTAAAGATCAGCTCAAAGTTGCAGATATCGTAATTGAAAAAAGTCTGTCTGTGCGTCAAACCGAGCAGTTAGTCCGTGATTTCAATACACCTAAACAAGAAAAAGTAAAAGAAGCGGTAGCACCAGATATTCAGCAATTGACCCAGCGCCTTTCAGAGCGTTTCAGTGCAGATGTTAAAATTGACTATAACAAGCAAGGTAAAGGGAAACTGGTTATTAGCTATCACTCTTTAGAAGAACTTGATGGCATTCTTTCTATTTTAGAAGATGAATAATTTATATATTTTTTTTATTGGGGAATAAATTAGATGTGGGAATTGGTTAAAGCAGGTGGTTGGCTCATGCTGCCCCTGGTCTTGTGTTCTATCTTTATGCTGGCGATTTCGATCGAGCGCCTGATCCGCCTGAAAAAGAACGTAGTACTTCCGTCGATCCTGTTGATGGGGCCTTCGCAAAATACAGCACAAGTCATACAAAAAATGAATCAAAGTGCGGCCTTAAAGCAAAGCACTTTGGGCCGGGTATTGGCTGCGGGCTATACTAGTAAGCCGCAGGGTGAGCAGTATGCTCGCGCGCAGATGGAAGTGGTGGCGTCACAGGAAATCGGTTATCTGGAAAAAAATATTAATTTTCTGGGCACGTTGAGTGCAGTTGCGCCTTTACTCGGTTTGTTGGGGACCGTACTTGGGATTATTGAGTCTTTCCTGATGATCGATGTGGGAACTGGAAGTGATCCGGTCTTGATGATGCCCGGTATTTCCAAGGCTTTAATTACCACGGCAGCCGGTATGCTGATTGCAATTCCTGCACTGTTTGCGCACCGTTATTTTCAGCGTCTTGTTCAGGAATATGTGGCTGAACTTGAGCAGCAAGCGACTTTGTTTCATGCGGATCTTTTTTATCGTAATCATGCAGACATAGATCAAGACATGCAAAAAGCCAGCTAGGAGGCGGATGATGAAATTCAAACGCAACCAGGTGGAAGATGTACATATTAATCTGACACCGATGATTGATTGTCTGCTGTTTATTCTGGTCTTTTTGCTGTTATCGACGACTTTTAGCCAAATGAGCCGAATGAATCTGACCTTGCCTGATGCGCAGGGTGTACCGCCTAAAAGCTATGATCAAAAAGTCGAAGTGATTGTGGATGCCAATGGTCATTACGCAGTCAATGGTCAATCCTTGGCCAGTAAGGAAGTCGCGGATTTAAATACTGCAATTAAACAGATTTCTAATGAACGCCGTGATTTAATGTTTGTCATTGCAGCTGACGCAAAAGCCAGCCATCAGGACGTGATTCGTGTCATGGACGTGGCCGGTCAGCTCGGATTTGTAAATATTAATATCAGTACCAAAGTACCCACCCGAGGTTATTAGTGAAGCACGATTTTAAGGTCTATCTTCGCCTTTTAAGTTATTTAAAACCGTTTTGGGGCATTGCATTGCTTGTCCTGTTGGGTTTTTCTATTAATGCGGCTACGGAAGTTTCTGTCGCTAAATTACTGGAATATATTATTGAGGCGATTCAAAATAAAGACCAGAGTTTCACATCACTTTTCCCGTTTTTAGTGGTCATACTCATGTTCTTCCGGGGCTTGGGTTTGTTCATGGGTGGATATTTTACTGCGGTAATTTCCCGGAATCTGGTATTCAATATCCGTCAGGAAGTTTTTGCAAAATTGCTGCGTTTACCTTCCCAGTATTATCTGGACAATACCAGCGGGCATATTACTGCCAAAATCATGTATAACGTTGAACAGCTAACCGCTGCTTCAACTGAAGCCCTAAGAACCTTGTTGCAACAAGGTTTGATCACCCTGGCATTATTAGGCTACCTGTTGTATACCAACTGGCGTCTGACCATGTGTATCCTGATTTTTGCACCCGTCATAGGTTTTATTATCAGTAAAGCTGCAAGACGGATGCGTAAATTATCGCAACAAGTACAAGACACCATGGGTGATGTGAACCATGTAGTGCAGGAAACGGTGAATGCCAACCTGATCGTCAAGGGTTTTGGCGGGCAAAGTTCTGAGCAGGAACGCTTTAAACAGAACTCGCTTGAAAACTTGCGTCGTGGCTTGAAAATGGTCGCTGTGCAACAGTTGAATAGTCCTGTCGTTCAGTTGATCATGTCCATTTCACTGAGTATCGTGATGTTTATTGCCTTGCGCCCACAAATCTTGGGTGACACCTCTGCCGGTGAATTTGTTGCTTATATTACTGCGGCGGGTATGCTGGCAAGACCAATCAAAGCCTTGACGGATATCAATGAAAAGATTCAACGGGGTATGGCCGCAGCACATTCAGTATTTGAATTGCTGGATATGCCTGAGGAAAAAAATACCGGGACGTTGACTGATAGCCTAAAAGGCGATATCGAGTTTAAAGATGTTAACTTGATTTATGATGATGGCCATCATGCTATTCATGACTTTAATTTGCAGGTCAAGGCCGGTGAAACAGTAGCGCTGGTAGGACGTTCTGGTGCAGGAAAAAGTTCTCTGGTGAATCTGCTGGTGCGTTATCAGGATGCAACTTCTGGGCAGATCTTGCTGGATCAGAAACCGATTGAAGATTTTGAAATTACCGCCTTGCGAACCCAAATTGCCATGGTGAACCAGCAAGTAGTACTGTTTAACCGAACTGTGCGGGAAAATATTGCTTATGGTCAGCTTGAAGGTGCCTCCGATGAAGATATTATCGCGGCAGCAAAAGCAGCCTATGCACATGATTTTATTATGGCATTGCCGCAAGGTTATGATACTCAGCTGGGTGCCCAGGGTTTAAACCTGTCTGGTGGCCAGCGTCAGCGCATCGCCATCGCACGCGCAATTTTGAAAAATGCCTCTATCTTGATTCTGGATGAAGCAACCAGTGCGCTGGATAACGAGTCGGAATACTTTATTCAGCGTGCCTTTGATAAAGCCATGCAGGACCGTACCACCATCGTAATTGCACATCGTCTATCGACGATTGAAAATGCGGATCGTATTGTGGTCATGGATCAGGGCCGTATTGTTGAACAGGGTAGTCATGCAGAACTGATTGCGCTACATGGTGCTTATTATCAGTTGCATCAGCGTAACTTTGAGGAACAGTAACTTATGGCACTGGCACAAATCATTCAGGATGCTTGGAATGCACAGGCAAAGTGGCTGGTGGTGCTGCGTCCTTTGTCATGGTTGTATCGCCTGGGTTTTGTCAGCAATCACTGGCTTTATCAAAAAGGCATTAAAAAAAGTTATAGTGCGCCGATACCCGTTATGGTGATTGGCAATATCACGGTCGGTGGTAGCGGTAAAACACCTTTGCTGATTCATCTGGTGGATTATTTAACCGAGAAAAATGTTCGTGTAGGCGTGATCAGTCGAGGCTATGGCGGCCAAGGTCCATTTCCGGCCTATGTCGACTTTAATACCTTGCCGGAGATTGTCGGAGATGAGCCTGCCTTGATTGTGCAGGCAACAGGCGTGCCGATGGCAGTTGGCCCCAACCGGCAGAAAAGTATCGAGCTATTGCTGCACAGACATGAGCTGGATCTGATTATCTGTGATGATGGATTACAGCACTGGGCCTTGAACCGCCAGATTGAGTGGATTGTGCTGGATAATAATCGCGGTCTGGGTAATCAGAAACTGCTTCCAGAAGGTTATCTACGTGAACCAGTGACCCGTTTGAAAACGGGAACCGTAATTGAGCATGCAGCCCATCCAGGTTCTGAACTGAATATGCATCTGGCTGCATCACAGCCTTATTTGCTCAATCAGGACGGCACTAAAATCTTTAATCCTCAAGCGGCTTTTTATGCGGTAGTCGGCATTGGCTTTCCACAGCGGTTTTATCAGACCTTGCAAAATTTAGGCATAGAACAATTTCAGTGTCATGAGTTTCCAGACCATCATGACTATGACATTGAAGATTTACAGTTCGATGATAACAATCCGATTATTACCACTGAAAAAGACGCAATAAAAATTATGGCGCTACTTAAACAATATCCAGATTTTAAACAGGATATCTGGGTGGTGCCAGTCGATGCAGTCCTATCGCCAGCCTGCTATACAGTCTTGCAGCAACAGTTACAACAATACGGTATTCAAATTTCTTAAGGCTCATTCATTATGAAACACATTGTTATTCCTGCACGTTTCGCCAGTTCACGTTTGCCGGGTAAACCTTTGCTGGAAATTCATGGTCGTCCCATGATTCTGCGGGTAGTGGACCAAGCCAAAAAAGTGCAAGGTTTTGACGATCTGTGTGTGGCAACTGATGATGAGCGTATTGCAGCCGTTTGCCGTGCTGAAGGCATTGATGTGGTGATTACCTCAGCGGATCATCCTTCAGGCACAGACCGCTTGAGTGAAGTGGCTCGAACTAAAGGCTGGGCCAGTGATGACATCATTGTCAATGTACAGGGGGATGAACCTTTACTGCCGGCGCAACTGGTAAAACAGGTTGCTCAACTCTTGGAAGATCAGCCTGAATCTTCCATGTCGACGCTATGTGAGCCGATCCATCAACTGGATGAATTCAAACGCGACAGCATTGTAAAAGTCGTAATGTCAAAACAGCAGCAGGCACTGTATTTTAGCCGTGCTACCATTCCTTATGACCGTGATGGCGCGAAACTGGCTGAAGCAAAACTGCATAATCAGGCCTATCGTCATTTAGGTTTATATGCTTACCGTGTAAAACTGCTTCAAGAATATGTCACCTGGGAGATGGGGGTTCTGGAAAAACTGGAATCCCTAGAGCAATTGCGGGTATTGGAAAATGGTCACCGTATTGCGATTGCCGTGGCTGAAGCCAATTTGCCACCGGGTGTGGATACTCAAGAAGATCTGGATCGCCTGAATCAGATGGATCTTTCCCATTTTGCCTAAGAAGAGTCAAATACATGCCTTTTGATGTCAATGCACATATCTATCCATGGCAGCAACAGGTTTGGGAAACCCTGACCGGGCGCTTTCCCAAGCTTGGACATGGTTTATTGTTTTATGGAAAAAAAGGCTGTGGTAAAGAAGCGTTTACCCAACAGTTTCTGGCTTGGGTGTTATGCCTGAATCGTCAGCCTGCCGGGCCATGTGGTGAATGCAGTAGCTGTCAATGGTTAAAGGCAGACACCCATCCCAACTATGTGCATATCAGTACCGATGACGACAATAAAAAACAGAATGCCAAAATCAAGATCGAGAAGATTCGCGATCTGCTGCCTTTTGTGCAACAGACTGTAGATGGCTGGCGCGTGATTGTGATTGAGCCGGCAGAAGCCTTGAATATTGCCTCTGCCAATGCCTTACTCAAAACACTGGAAGAACCCGGTGATAATACGGTCATTATTTTACTGGCGAATCATTATTTAAAATTGCCCGCGACTATACGCAGTCGTTTGCAGCATTTTGCTTTGGACCGGATTTCCGCAGAACAATTTAGCGATTATGTCCAGAATCAGCTCCCAGATGCAGGTGCTAGCCAACAACAGTTATTGATGAACCTGTCCAATCAGATGCCGTTACAGGCACTAGAGGTTGCACAAAGTGCCTGGCTGCCACTACGTCAGGAATTCCTGCAAGACTGGCAAAAACTGGTCATGCAAAAAAATATGCCGATGGCAATTGCGACCAAATGGAATAAAAACCTGAATTTTGGTGAATTTGCTCAAATATTTGAATACTTGTTGTCCGATTTAATTTGTGTCAAGCTAAATCAGACGGTGAAAAACATTGACCTTGAATTCAATGTACTTGCCGAACAATATTCATTAGAAGCACTTTTTAAAATTTATGAGGATTTTCAGCAAGCCAAGCAATACCTCGAACAGAATGTCCAAAGCAATCTGGTCATCGATGAATTGTTTATCAGGCTGATGAATCTTTAATTAAGGGGAAATCACATGCAACCACGTATGGGCGGTATTATTCAGGCTACTATTCCTGACATCGAAACACTGTTTGCCAGCTATATGCCTTATGTTGTGGGTGGTGGGCTTTTTATTCCTTCCAAGCAACCGGTCAAATTGGGCGAAGAGGTTTTTGTATTGACGACTTTGCCTGACCAGACCCAGAAAATTCCTTTAACCGGTAAAGTCATCTGGGTCTCGCAAAAGCAGAATGGCATCAAGCCACAAGGCTTTGGCATCCAGTTAAGCGGTGAAAAAGGCGTTTATTTTAAAAATGAAGCAGATCGTCTGGTTGCAGGTCTTAAATCTGAAGGACGTAAAAGTTACACTATGTAGTTAATTTACCCTTGGTAGGAACGCATCGTGTTTGTAGATACTCATTGTCATTTAACCCTGCTTGATTTGACACCATATCATGGTGATCTGGATCAGGCATTGGCTCAGGCTCGTGAAGCCGGTGTTTCCAAATTCATGAGTATCTCGGTCGATCTGGATGATCATATCGAGCTGGCCAAAATTGCCGCGCGTCATGCAGATGTCGGATATACCGTTGGCGTACATCCTTGCGAAGATGCTGCAACCATGGCGCGTGCCACGACTGAATATCTGGTCGAACTGGCGCAACCGGAGAAAGTCTGGGCACTCGGTGAAACAGGTCTGGACTACTATCACAGTACCGATTTTATTGCAGAGCAAAAAGCCTGTTTCGCCCGGCATATCCATGCGTCACAAATCACCAAAAAACCTGTAGTCGTTCATACCCGTTCCGCCAAGCATGATACCGTCGATATTATTCGCGCGGAAAAATCTACGCATGGCATCCTGCACTGTTTTACCGAGGACTGGGAAACCGCTAAAGCAGTACTGGATTGCGGCTATTATGTGTCATTTTCCGGAATTGTTTCATTTAAAAATGCGCAGGATCTGCGTGATGTCGCCAAACAGGTTCCGCTGGATCGTGTGCTGATTGAAACCGATAGTCCTTATCTTGCGCCAATGCCGTATCGTGGCAAATCTAATGAGCCTAAATACGTTCCTTATGTAGCCAAAGCGCTTTGCGATGTATATGATAAGTCGCTAGAAGAAATGGCTTTTATCACAAAGCAGAACTTTGAAAATCTTCTGAATTTAAAGTAAATAAAGTTATATAAAGTACAAAGAGAGTTTATAGGGTGAAGATGGATCGTCAGGCTCAGTTTCGAGCAAGAGAAACCTTGATTTTTCAAGTTGCAGAACAGCTCCTGTTGGAAAATGGTGAAGCAGGAATGACGCTAGATGCGCTGGCTGCCGAGCTTGATCTGGCCAAAGGGACACTTTATAAACATTTTCAGAGTAAAGATGAGCTGTACATGCTGCTGATTATCCGTAATGAGCGCATGTTGCTGGAAATGATTCAGGATAGCGATAAAGCCTTTCCTGAACATCTGGCCTTCTTTATGCTGCATCATTTACATCATCCGGAACGAACCGTGCTGTTTCATCAGATTGAAGAACGCCTGTCGACGACTGGGGTTGGAATCCAGCACCTGTTTAGCGAACTTTATCAGGTGCGTAAACAGCGTTTACGCCTGATTATCCGTATGACAGAAACTTATCTGGCATCGATCAACAGCCGCATGTCGGTACGCGATTATCTAGCGTCGATCTGGTCGCTGACCCATGGTGCAGCCGCAATTCTCAATTCCAGTTTCTATCAGCGTTACTTGGGTTCACGCGATACCTTGCGTGTGGCCTATATCGATCAGGCGCTGGCTTTGCCCAAGCAGGTGCATTCTGCCGACCAGTTTGTCTAAGGTTGTCCTATGATCAGATCACCTCACAGTGCAGTTCGTGGCTTTACCTTAATCGAATTGATGGTGGTGATTGTGATTATGGGGATTATGGCTTCACTAGTGCTACTCAATACCAGTGGTGTCGATCAGCGCAAAGCAATGCAGGCACGGGAAATTTTATTAGTAGACTTGCAACGGGTGCTACGCGAGGCCAATGACCAGTCTAGAATACTCGCGCTTGACGTTCAGCCAGCAACAGATGTCACGCCATTTCGTTATGGAATTATAGAATATCGTTCAGCAGCGCAGACTGAACAGAACCTGCAAAATGAGAAATGGCAAAGTTATGCAGATTTTAAATTGCGCAGTTTGCCTGATCATGTTTCCTTTCAGATTCAGGCACTGGAACAGCAGCGTTACGCCAAGGCACAAAACCGTGATCTGACTCAGGCAAATTCACCTCAATTGATCTGGCTCGGCAATGGTGAAGTCAAACCGGTGCGGATTCAGTTCTTTTTAGAAGACCGTGAAGTGGGTGCTGCGATTGAGATTGATCATTTGGGTAAAATCAATGAAATCTAGATATTTCAAGCAGAGCGCTGGGTCTGGTGTAATCAAGTTGTTTAAGGCGAGTGTTCATGGATTTGATCATGTGTGCTGCAAGCATAGGACTTCGTCTTGCGCTGCTATCGGACTTTCTTGCGCGACAATGTCGCTCAGGTCGAGTGTTACTCGACTTAATCGTGCCTCAGGTTTTACTTTGTTGGAAGTTATGGTGGCCTTGGCAATTTTTGCGACCGCAGCCATGACCCTGACCAAAGTCGCAATGCAATATACCCAGTCGACCTCGAATGCTATTCTACGTACCAAAGCACAGTTTGTTGCTTTAAATGAAGTGGCACAAATGGAAATCAATCAGGAATGGATGGAGGGTACGGCTTCTAAACAGCTGACCCAGCAAGGTGAAACTTGGCAGATTGACAAGCGCAGCGAACCGACGGTCAGTCCCAATGTGCAGCGAATCGAATTGCAGGTGAGTCTGGTTAATCAGGACAGTGGTCAGGTTGAGTCTGGCATCAGTAACCTGATGTTCTTTAATCATCGCATGAACAATACTCCATGAAGCCTAAAGGATTTACCCTGGTTGAATTAATGGTCGCAATTGCGATCTTTGCGGTGCTGTCTGCTTTGGGTTGGAAAGTTTTTGATTATATTGTCAAAACCAAAGATCAGAATGTGATTCATGAGCAGCGTTTAGGTCAGCTACAGCAAACCTATCAGCAGATTCTGCGAGATACCGTACAGGCAGTGCCCTTAACGGCCAATATCAATGGGGATATTCAACCGGCTCTGGTGCTGCAGAACGGACGCTTTAATTTCAGTAAAACTGGGGTAACTGACCCTTTGGAAGAAGGAATTTCCCCAGATGAACGCATTGAATATCAGTATCGAGCCGATGAGCAGAAACTTTATCGCTTGAAATACCGGAATCTGAATCAGACCGGTCAAGATCAGCCCGAATCCAGTGTTTTATTGTCGGAAGTCGAACAATTCCAGATCGTCGTACTTAATCCGAATGAACTCACGCAATGGCCGGATACTTCTGCTGATCTGAATCAGTTAGAGCATAAACAGCGTTTGCCTAAAGGGATTAAAATCAATTTAACTGTGAATGGCGTCAGTTATGAATGGATGTTTAGTTTATTAAATACTGACTTTTTGCTTGATACTCAGAACACCGTTCAACCCAGCTCAGAATAATAAGAAATGAAAATGAAGAAAGCGATCATGATCAAGCAGCAGCAGGGCATTGCACTGATTACCATTCTGGTGATGGTAGCGCTAGCGACTATTTTGGCTGCCACGATTGCCCAACGTCAGGCTGCAACTGCTGAAAGCACTGCTTATTTGATGCGACAAAACCAGTCCCTTATGTATGCCAAAAGTGCCGAGGCCTTTTTTTCTGAATTGCTGGTCGATGATGCTGAAAATGCCGCAGAGGTCGACCATCTGCAGGAAACCTGGGCGCAGCCCATGCCAGCTTTTCCGGTAGATGACGGTTATGTCTCCGGAATAATACAGGATGAATCAGGCAAGTTTAATTTAAATAGCCTGATTACTGCCGAAGGCGCAGTCAATGAAAATGCCAAAGCATGGTTCGAGCTGATTCTAAAACGTGCCAGTTTGCCGGAACAGCTCAGTGAAGCAGTCATTGACTGGCAGGATGCAGACGAGCTGGTCAGTGGGGGCATGGGCGCCGAATCTAACTATTATCAGAGCTTGCCCAATGCTGCTTTGCCACCGAATGCAAAATTTCACAGCGTAGAAGAATTAAAGCTGGTACGCGGTTTTGAAGAGAATAAATATAAGCTGATAGCACCTTATCTGAGTACTGCACCGGTGCAGGAGAGCCTGGTCAATATTAATACCGCTTCAGCTTTTCTTTTGGCTAGTATGGATGAAAAGCTGGATGTGAATGCAGTGCAGCAATTGCTGGATCAGCGTCAGGCCAATTTGGAGCACTTTTCCAATGTGACTGATCTGTGGTCACTGGAGCCTTTCGCTCAGGTCGATGCGGACAGGCGTAATTTGTTTAACAGTCTGCTTGGGGTGCAATCCAATTATTTTAAAGCCCGAATCGAAGTGGTTTTAAGTGAGCGTAAGCGCCAGTTTAGCAGCGATCTGGTTCGTCAGGACAAACAGGTTTATGTCGCTTACCGTAGCATGGCGCCATTTTAATTTTAGCTCATGAGTTGTACAGGCTGGATAAGCGCAAATGCCGGGCTGATGCCTTTTTCCTATCATGCTAAACAGCAAAATTAATCCTCAAAGCTTTACTTTTGCTTTATAATCAAAATTAATTCACCTATTTTTTGACGACATTACGGCATATGTTAATTCGTAAGTTATTTAAGTTTGAGAATGCTCATATTGTGCGTAACTGCACGTCAGATCGCTGTAAGCGTTCGATCCATGGCCATAGTTATAAAGTCGAGTTATTGCTAAAAGCCTCGAAGCTAGATCATGGTCAAATGGTCTATGACTTTGGTCTGCTTAAAGGTGTGATTAAGGATTTCTTTGATTCTTTCGATCATGCCATCTGCTTTTGGAAAAATGACGATCCGGAATATATTCAGGCCTGCAAGAATTTCAGTGCGCGCTGGGTGTCTTTGCCGGTATCGCCATCAGCAGAACAGTTTTCACGTATTTTCTTCTTTCTGGCACAGCAGGTGCTGGCATCGACCGTGACTCAAAATGGTGAAGGCGATGTCGAAGTCTATTCTGTGATTGTGCATGAAACCGACACCGGCTATGCACAAAGCTTTTTAGAAGATATTCAAAATGAACAAATGGGCATCCTTAGTCTGGAGCAACTTGAGTTCTCTGAACAAGTGCAGGCTGAATGGACAGATCCGGACATGTTTGCCAAGCTCAAACAGGGCACACCATTTCATAACCCTACAGTAGATTTACAGGTACAGATTTAAAGTCTGCGTGACTTTAAATCCATTGACATAGATTTAGGATTGAAGAATGTCTTTAAATGAACAGCAACTGGCCAAGCTGAATAAAGTTCAGCTGGATGAAAGCTGGAAATATGGATTGAGTGAATTTTTGCTCAGTCCGAAAATGGATGAATTAAAAGCATTTCTCGTTGAAGAAAAAAAAGCAGATAAAATCATTTATCCTCCCAATCATCTGATTTTTAATGCGTTAAATACCACGCCGCTAGATCGGGTAAAAGTGGTAATTTTAGGGCAAGATCCTTATCATGGCCCAAATCAGGCGCATGGATTAAGCTTTTCCGTGCAAAAGGGGGTTGCATTACCACCATCTTTGCGTAATATTTTTCATGAGTTACATGCTGATCTCGGGGTTGAAAGACCGAAGCATGGTGACTTGACACATTGGGCAGAGCAGGGTGTGCTTCTGTTAAATGCAGTACTGACCGTAGAAGCAGGTCAGCCGACTTCGCATCAAAAGCGCGGTTGGGAAGAATTTACCGATCACGTCATTGATGTATTAAATGAACAGCGTGAACATATTGTCTTTATTCTTTGGGGCGCATACGCACAGCGTAAAGGACAGCGCATTAATCAAGACAAGCATCTCGTGTTAAAGGCAGCACATCCATCGCCTTTGGCAGCAAACCGTGGTGGTTTTTTTGGTTGTAAAGTATTTTCAAAATCGAATAACTACCTCAAACAACATGGCATTGAGCCTATAGATTGGCAGCTGGACGCATGAAATATTCTCCCCTTACTAAACATTATCATCCGGATTTGATTGTTGAAGAAGCGCACAATGGTTGGCGTATCGTTCGTTTAAATCGCCCGAAATCTTTGCATGCTCTCGATGAATCGATTGCTTCCGCACTTCTGGAAGTATTTCAGGACTTTCATCATGATGATAGCGTCAAAGCCATCTGGCTGGATTCAACCACACCGAAAGCGTTCTGTGCGGGTGGGGATGTGCGTAAGCTGCGTCAGTTAGTGATTAATGATGAAGTCGCGGCTGCCAATAAATTCTTTGAACAAGAATATGCACTCGATCTGTTACTGCATAATTATGCCAAACCCGTTTTAGTCTGGGGTGAAGGTTATGTGATGGGTGGTGGCTTGGGCTTGTTTATGGCGGCGCCTTTCCGTTTAGTGACGCCATATTCACGTTTGGCAATGCCTGAAATCAATATCGGTTTGTATCCAGACGTGGGTGCAACCCGCTTCTTAGCAGATCGTGGTGCGATTGGTCTATTTACTGGCTTGACCGGTTCGATCATGACCGCTGCGGGCGCTTATGGGATTGGCTGGGCAACGCATATTTGTGATGCACAGCGTGATTCAGTTTTGGATAAAGTGATTAATATCGACTGGGAGCATTATCCTGCAGGTGACTTTCGTGCCATTGATGATACCCTGAATAGTATGCACCGTCCGGTCGGCCCGGGACCGTTGCAAAACTCCTTGGATGTGATTCATAGTGTTTGCCGTGGTATCAACTTTGAGCATGATTATGAGTCGATTATTGGCCTGAGTGATGCGCGTAGTGACTGGTTGCGTCAGGCCAGTGAAAACCTGAAAAAAGGTTCGCCAACTACTGCAGCCTTGACCTGGCTATTGTGGCAATGGGGTAAGCAGATACATTCCTGGAATGAAGTTTTCGAACTGGAAGTTCAGATCTCAGACTGGAAAATCCGTCATCATGACTTTGTCGAAGGTGTGCGCGCACGTCTGGTGGATAAAGACCTTTCTCCTGCATGGAAAAAGGGTGCAGATATGAGCTTAAAAGGTATTTTGTCTGCAAACCCTCCGGTGACCAATATTGAAAGCTGGAATGCCTTGCTAAAACAGTATGGTGTGATTTAAGTTTTACATGTCCGAAACACAATTGAGCGATGAATACTGGATGCAGCTTGCCTATGCGCAGGCTGCACTTGCTGCCGCACAGGGCGAAATTCCGGTGGGTGCGATTATTGTTAGTCAGAATCAGATCATTGGTCAGGGCTTTAATGCGCCGATTTCTTTAAATGATCCGACCGCGCATGCCGAGATTGTGGCGCTGCGTGATGCCTGTCAAAATATCCAGAATTATCGTTTACCTGATGATGCAGTGCTTTATGTGACTTTAGAGCCGTGCACCATGTGTGTTGGTGCGCTGGTGCATTCACGGGTTTCACGGGTAGTATTTGGCGCATTTGAAGCGAAAGCAGGTTCACTGGTGAGTGCGCGTCAACTGTTTGAAACCGGTTATTATAATCACGTATTTTCTTTCCAGGCAGGCTGCATGCAGCAGCAATGCTCTGAACAGCTCAGTGCATTTTTTAAGTTGCGTCGCGAGCAGAAACGACAATTCAAGTTACAAGAAAAGTTATTAAATACGCAGAAGTAAATTTACTTTATCCGCTAAAATTTTCCCACTTTCAAATATCTGCAATCTTCAGGAACAATAATGAACAGCATCCAAGTAAAAAAAGAATTCCCAGCAGCCCTTGATGATGTCTTCAATTTGATGTCCAAGCATGCCACCTATAATATTGCCTTCGCACCGATGCAGGTCGAACGAATCAAGGATTCTGCGGATGCTGAATATCCTGATGGACTCGGTTCAGTACGTGCAATGGGTATGGGGCCAGTGAAGCCGCTGAAAGAACAAATTACCTTGTTCGAGCCAAATAATCGCATCGAATATCAGATTGTTAAAAATCCATTGATCAAGCATCATTTAGGCATTATTGAATTTGAAGCACTGGCTGATAACAAAACGTTAGTAACTTATACGATTGAATTGCAGGCACGTGCGCCTTTTGTGAGTAAATTAATCCTTGCACAGTTACAGGCAGCGATTAAACTAGGCCTGACAAAACTCGCAAAATCTGTTTAAACAACAACGGGAAAGCAATGACAGTTCAAATTATTACCATTGATGGTCCAAGTGGGTCTGGCAAGGGCACGTTAGCAGCGAAACTGGCTGCACATTATCAGTTTCACTTATTGGATTCTGGTGCTTTATACCGCCTTTTGGGTTTGTCATTGCATCACCATGATTTGCTGGATTCGCTAGACACGAAATTGCCAGAATGCGTACAAATCGCAACAAATTTAGATATTCAGTTTGTCAGTACCGACACTGGGGTGCAGGTATGGCTGGATGGTGAAGACGTGTCCCAAACCATTCGCACTGAACGAGTAGGAGAGTTTGCTTCAAAAGTTGCAACAATTCCTGAGCTTAGAACAGCGATGGTTTCACGTCAGCATGCCTTTGCACAGGCGCCTGGTCTGGTGGCAGATGGACGTGATATGGCAACAAGTATCTTCCCGCAGGCCCAGGCAAAAATATATTTGACGGCCTCGGCTGAATCACGCGCGCAAAGACGTGTAAAGCAGTTGCAGGGCATGGGACTGGATGTTAAAATAAGCGACATTTTAGCTAATATCATCGCTCGCGATAAACGAGATACGGAACGCGCCGTCGCTCCACTCAAGCCTGCGGATGATGCTTACATTATTGATAGTTCAGATTTGAATATCGATGAAGTATTCCAGCTGATGACCACTTATGTGGATCAGCAGTTAGCAAATTAACCCAATTTTATCAGCAAACGCATAGCTTGATCAGTTTTATATGGACTATGTAGATGCTTAATTAAACCGGCCTTGTCTGATCCAAGACCGCTGACTTTATCGGAAATATCATGACCGAATCTTTTGCAGCCCTCTTTGAAGCAAGCGAATTAAACCTCAACGTTGAAAAGGGTGCAGTTATCCAGGGCGTTGTAGTAAGCATTGACTCTGATTGGGTAACTGTTGACACTGGCCTTAAATCTGAAGGCGTTGTTGACCGTGCTGAATTCTTAAATGAACAGCGCGAACTTGAAGTTCAAGTTGGCGATACTGTAGACGTAGTTGTTGAAGCACTTGACAACGGTATGGGTCAAACAGTTCTTTCTCGCGAAAAAGCTAAACGCGCAGAAACTTGGACTAAACTTGAAAAAATCTTTGAAGACGGCGAAATCGTTACTGGTGTTATCTCTGGTAAAGTTAAAGGTGGTTTCACTGTTGACATCGGTCCAGTACGTGCGTTCCTTCCAGGTTCTTTAGTTGATACTCGTCCTATTCGTGATACTACTCACCTAGAAGGCAAAGAGTTAGAATTCAAAGTAATCAAACTTGACGCTAAACGTAACAACGTTGTTGTTTCACGTCGTGCTGTTATGGAAGCTGAATCTTCAGCTGACCGTGAAGCTCTTCTTGCTCAGCTTGAAGAAGGTCAAACAGTTACTGGTACTATCAAAAATCTTACTGACTACGGCGCATTCGTTGACCTTGGCGGTATTGATGGTCTTCTTCACATCACTGACATGGCTTGGAAACGTATCAAGCACCCTTCAGAAGTTGTTGAAGTTGGTCAAGAAGTTACTGTTAAAGTACTTAAATTCGACCGCGAACGTAACCGTGTTTCTCTAGGTCTTAAACAACTTGGCGAAGATCCATGGTTAGCGATCATGAACCGTTACCCTAAAGGTTCAATCGTTAAAGCGCGCGTAACTAACCTGACTGACTATGGTTGTTTCGCTGAAATCGCTGAAGGCGTTGAAGGTTTAGTACACGTTTCAGAAATGGATCACACGAACAAAAACATCCACCCATCTAAAGTTGTTCAGATTGGTGACGAAGTTGATGTTATGGTTCTTGAAGTTGATGAAGAACGTCGTCGTATTTCTTTGGGTATCAAACAAACTCGTGCTAACCCATGGGAAGAGTTTGCTAAAGATCACGACAAAGGCGAAAAAGTTTCTGGTACGATCAAATCTATCACTGACTTCGGTATCTTCATCGGTTTACCAGGCGGTATCGACGGTCTAGTTCATTTGTCTGATATTTCTTGGAACGAACAAGGCGAAGAAGCGATTCGTCGTTACAAGAAAGGCGACACTGTTGAAGCGGTTATCCTTTCTGTAGACGCTGAAGGCAACCGTATCAGCCTTGGCATCAAGCAAATGAACAACGATCCGTTCAATGACTTCCTTGCTGCTAACGAACGCGGTGCGTTGGTTAAAGGTACTGTAACTGCAGTTGACGCTAAAGGCGCTACTGTTAAGTTAGCTGACGAAGTTGAAGCGACTTTGAAAGCATCTGAAATCAACCGCGATCGCGTTGAAGATGCAACTAAGTTCCTTGAAGTTGGTCAAGAGGTTGAAGCGAAGATCATCAACGTAGATCGTAAATCTCGCGCAATCAACTTGTCTATCAAAGCGAAAGACGAAGCTGAAGAGAAAGAAGCAGTTGCTAACTTGAAAACAGCTCCTGCTGGTCAAGACAATGGTCCTAAGACAATTGGTGACCTGATCAAAGCTCAAATGGGCAACTAAGTAAGCGTTTGAATTGTATTGTTAATGTAAGTTAACTAATACTTTTTATACAAATACTGTAAACGGTAGCGTAGTATTTAATTATTGCGCTACCGTTTTGTATTTAAACAGGTTATTATCGGGAAATAGATCCCAAGTAGCTTGATAATTAAAGAGGTCGCAGATGACTACTGAAGCACTTAATAAGTCTGACTTAATAGAGCGTATTGCGTTAAAAAATCCGCATTTGGCTGAGCCTTTAGTGGAAGAAGCAGTTAAAATTATGATCGATCAAATGATAGAAGCTTTATCAACTGACAATCGTATCGAGATTCGTGGATTTGGTAGTTTTGCATTGCATCACCGTGAACCGCGCGTAGGCCGTAACCCTAAAACTGGTAAATCTGTAGAAGTTGCTGCAAAAGCAGTTCCACACTTTAAACCAGGCAAGGCACTTCGTGACGCTGTGAACGAGTCTGCACAAAAATAATTGTAAATATTTTACGGGGTGTTCATGCGTTACGTTCTGGTCATTCTTTTATTGGTACTGTTTGGTTATTCATTAGCTTTAGTTCTGCAAAACGGTACCGAATTGTCAGTGGACTTGTTATTTACTCAAGTTCCCGCAATGCGCCTGGGATTATTACTTCTCCTCACGTTATCTTTAGGTGTCGTTTTAGGCCTCTTATTGGGCGTTCAGATCTTCCGGGTTTTTCAGACGAATTGGGAAATTAAACGACTGCGTAAAGACATTGAACATCTACGTAAGGAACAGTTGAATACAGCCAAGTTAATGGCCGCTGAAGCAGCAGCCCATACCCGGCATGAAAAAACTGTATTAGATATTACCAATGAAAATCAAAGCCCATTATAATGGGCTTATTTTTTGCCTATATGAAGGGGTAATCTCTTGAGTATCATCGTCGCACTAGATGCCAAAAGCCAATTTGATGCCTTAGCCATTGCAGAACAGCTAGATCCTGCCTTGTGTCGACTAAAAGTTGGTAAAGAGTTATTTACCCATGAAGGTCCAATCATTGTCAAAGCGCTTCAAGATAAGGGCTTTGATGTATTTCTGGATCTGAAATTTCATGATATTCCAAATACAACAGCACAGGCTGTATGCGCAGCAGCAGATTTGGGTGTATGGATGGTGAATGTACATGCCTCAGGTGGCCGTAAGATGATGGAAACCTGTGTAGAGCGTTTGCAAGCAGGTAATTATAAGACTCAGTTGATTGCCGTCACAGTTCTTACCTCAATGGGCCGTGAAGACTTAAAAGATATTGGTCTGGATATTGAGCCAAATGAGCATGTAAAACGTCTGGCACAACTGACCAAAGAGAGTGGTCTCGATGGTGTGGTGTGCTCAGCTCAAGAAGCGAAAATGTTACGTGAAACGATTGGAAAAGACTTTGCATTGGTGACACCCGGCATTCGTCCAGAAGGGTCGAATGCAGATGACCAGAAACGTATTGTGACACCGAAACAGGCAATGCTAGATGGCTCAACACATCTGGTAATTGGTCGCCCGATTACCCAGTCTAAAAATATGCGCCAAACCTTAAAAGATATTCTGGCAACGCTTTAATATGGTTTGAATGACAAAAAGCCTTTCAGTCGAAAGGCTTTTTTTATATATTGAAAAAATGGTTATAAAATAAAAAGGAAAAATGATGACTTCATCTGAACCACAATTAGAAAAAGTACAGAATGACGTGATTCAAAATATTCAACAGGCAGAACAGCTTAAGCAACAAGAATAGCAACAACAGCAGGCAAGCTCAGCAGATCGGACAGCGGGGATCGATGTGGTCAGTTTGGCATCTGATGCCATCAGTCTTGCTTCGGATGTTATTGAAACAGTAGGCGATGCCTTAAGTGATATTGATTTAAGTTTTTAGTCAGCCCTCTCGGCCTACTTGCTTGTGCTTCGTTTTAAAATTCTGCTTTTAAACTGAATCAGGGAGGAGAGTTCCTCTTTATAAAAGAGGAATTTAGTGAGATTGAGAAAGTGATAAAGTAATTAAATCGCTGCCAGTACACTCACCATGACTGGTGCTAACAGTGACAAAATAAAACCACTGACCATGGCATGTGGAATAAAATCATGCCCACAGGCCTGTTTAACCATCGGTAGAGTCACATCCATCGCAGTTGCACCCGCTGCGGAAATGGCGGATCTTGGGTATCTCCAGCCCATACAATACATGAGTAAGATGGCAAAAATTTCTCTAAAGAGGTCATTCATTAGCGCGATACTGCCGAGTTCTGCATTTCTGAGTTCTGTTACGACAACACCTGACATTGAGTAAAATCCATAGCCTTGTGACAGCATGATCAAATCTTTTAGACTGATGTCTGTATTCCAGAATGAATAAAGCATGACTGCAAATAATGAACCAAAAATACAACCAATCGGAACTAAGAGAATTTTAAAATTTAACCAGGAACGATCTAAAGGTGAATAAGCCAGATCCAGGCCAATCATGAACATAAATACCAGCAACAAATGCCAGGTGCTGATTTGCAAGGATAGATCAAACAGATTCAAGCCCGCATGTAAACAATATCCACCTGCGAGAGCCAAAAAGGCATAGCTCATATTCAGCAAGGATTTAAGTACCAGGTCGACGGAGACTCGGCCTGAACTCGGAAGATAACCTGCCCATTTAAATAGTAGATAACAAAATGCAAAAGCACCGAGCGAAGTCAGAAAGGCAATACTGATCGACGTACTTAGAATCTGTAGGGGATGCTGTAATTCATCTACCAGTTGTGAAAATTCAAAGGCAATCGCAATCAATAAAACATAGCTAAAATAGGGCAATAGCTTGAAACAGATTTTAATAATCGAAAGTGGAATTCGTTTTGCCATGGCAAAACCGAGTGCTAGACAGAATAGAAGCTGAAAGATAAGCCAAAGCGATTGCATAAGTTTAATGGATTGAAAAAATTACCTATAAATTATGCCACCGCTTGATGTCAGATGGTAAAAAGCTTTTAGGCGACTTTATTCAATAATCGATAATCTGCGGCATTTGGCTTTTTTGTTTTGAGCCAGTATTTCCAGGTATAAGTTGGCCATAAGGCAAAGTTCTTGCTGCCTTCCTGCTGATACCAGCTGACACAGCCAGATTGCCACACGGTCTTTTCAAACATGTGTTGCACCTGCTGATTAAATGTATTTTGTGCCTGATCTTTGACCATGATGGCATCGCTTTGGGATTGATCGACCAGTTGCATCAACTGCAAAATATATTCGACTTGTGCCTCAATCATAAAAATCACAGAGTTGTGCGCCAATAGGATATTTGGTCCCAGTAACTGAAACAGGTTTGGAAAGTCTTTCATGCAAATTCCATAATAACTTTCAGCGCCTTGTTTCCAGACTTCATTCAGTTCTAAGCCATGGAGCCCGGTACATTGAAAATTCTTCATATAGATGCGTGGATCGGTAATGAATCCGGTGCCATAAATCAGGCAGTCAATCGGCCGTTCTTTTCCATCTTGTGTAATGATACTGTGTTCAGTCAGTTCCTGAATCTTCTCGGTCACCAGTTCTACATTGGTACGGTTAAAAGTCGGGAAGTATTTATTCGAGACCAGAATGCGTTTACAGCCCATGATGTAGTCGGGGGTCAGTTTTTTGGCCAATTCAGGATTTTTTACCTCATATTTAATGAATAGTTCCGCCAGTTTTTGGGTGAATTTCATAATGCCAGGTTTGACAATCGGTACCACACGCGATTCATTTGACCAATACAGGCGGGCACGGTGTAGCTTTCTAAACCAGTCATATTTTTTAAAGAGCTTCTTTTCAAGATTCGGATAGGCACGTTCATCTCGGGGAATGATCCAGGCTGCAGTACGTTGCATGACATACAGATGTTTGCATTGCGGGGCAATTTCCGGAATATATTGAATGGCACTGCCACCTGTCCCGATTGAAGCAACATTTTTGTCAGTTACATCATAAGTGTGATCCCATTGCGCAGAATGAAAGACTTTACCCTGGAATTTCTCAATACCGGGAATATGTGGGATTTGGGGAATATGCAATGGCCCAGAAGCGAAGATAACGAACTGGGCTTCAAGGATACTTTGATCCTGAAGCTGTAATTGCCATAGACAGCGTTCTGCCTGGTAATGTGCTGCCAGAACTTCAGTATTTAAACGGCAAAAAGCACGCAGGTTATAATCGGTCGCCAGATCCTGAATATAAGAAAATATCTCGGGTGCTTCTGCATAACGCTTGGACCAATTGCTTTTCGGTGCAAATGACAAGGAATATAAATGTGATTGCACATCACAGGCTGCTCCAGGGTACTGATTGTCCCGCCAGGTTCCACCAAAATCGCTCCCTTTTTCCAGAATAATAAAATCATCAATACCCTGTTGCTGTAAACGTATTGCCATGGCAATACCGCCGAAACCGGCTCCAATAATGGCAACTTTGGTATGAGCGTGGGAGCGTGTGACAGTGGCATGATCTAGCATTCGTACATTCCTTGTTTATTTTAATGTTGGATATTTATCGTAATTCGCTCCTTGATGATTAGATAGAAAATTGATCTAAACGGCAATAGCCGACACATTATTTTTATAGTACAACTAGTGCAAGCACATTGTATTTGTATGGTTATGAAACGTTCTGTTCTCAGTCTGATGTATTTGATTCAAGGGATGCGTAAGGCTGGCATGCAGGTCGATCAGAAACTGCAAAACATTGGGTTGCGTGTAGATGCCTTTGATCCAAGCTCGGTGATCCATCCGAGTCTGGAACATGATGTGCTTAAGGTGGTGGGACAGGAAATCCAACCTGAACAGGGATTATTGATTGGTCAGCATTATGCCTTGGCAGGTTATGGTCCCTTACTCATGTTGCTGGTGACCAGTCCTACAGTACGCGATGCACTGAATCAGGTGATCCGTTTTCAGCAGTTGACGCATTTGACCGGTCAGTTGGCCTTGCAGCAAAGCGAGCATCATAGCGCGCTGTGTTATCGAGCAAAGCAGCAGGATGATCATTTGGGGATGCTGCTGGCACAGGCGGAGATTTCCGGAACGTTTAAGTTTATCCGGGAAATTTACAAATTGATGGGCTTATCCAAACCTGATTTGCGGATCGAGTTGCCATTTGCCTATCCAGAAGATCTGAATACCTTAAAGGTCTATCATGATTATTATGGAACACAGGTACAGTTTGATGCATCTCGGGCAGCATTCTGGTTTGATGAAGCAGTGTTGGATATTAAAATTCCTTCTGCAGATGCGGTCACTTTTGCCGTCTATGAAGCCAAATGTCTGGCTGAACTGGAGCGTTTGCAACAGGATGAGCAGACGCCGACTGTGGTGCAGCGTGTGCAGGATTATCTGGAAATCCAAAGCGGCCTGATGCCGAGCATGGCTGAAACGGCACAGGCGTTGAATATTCCGGAAAGAACCTTGCGGCATCAGTTACAGCAGTGTGATACCAGTTATAAGCAGATTCGCGAAGAAATTATTAAAGATAAGGCTTTGCGACTGATTGAATATAAACAGTATTCGATTGAAATGATTGCAGAATTATTAGGCTATTCCGAGCCGGCCGCTTTTAACCATGCCTTTAAACGCTGGTTTGGGCAAAGTCCTCGGCAATATATAAAATAGCCTAAGTTAGTTTATGCCAAAGTGTTATAGCGTGTTGATTAAACTCCGCTATAATTAAATTGATCCCAAATAGTACGAAATTCTATGTCCGATTTTAATTCACAGCACAGCACCGCTTTTAGTCCGATTTCTCCTGCAGAACGTTATGCGCAAGCGATCTCTTCAGGACAGTTTATGCCTGATGAAGCACAGGCAATGGCAGTACATGAACTGAATCGTGTCTGGCTGGAATTGATTCAGCGTTTTAAGGCATCAAAAAAAGCATTTCGCCGCTTTCGCCGTCAGACGTCTCCGAAAGGCGTCTATATGTGGGGTGGAGTAGGGCGTGGCAAAACTTGGTTGATGGATCAGTTTTACGATTCGATTCCGTTTCGTCGTAAAACCCGGATGCATTTTCATCATTTTATGCAGCATGTGCATCGTGAGTTAAACAAATTATCCGGACAGCGTAATCCGCTAGATATCGTGGCGGATCGAATTTATAAAGAAGCGGTCATCATCTGTTTTGATGAATTTTTTGTGTCTAACGTGACGGATGCAATGATCCTGAGCGATCTGTTCCAGAAGCTGTTTGAACGTGGTATCACCTTGGTCGCTACTTCGAATATCGCACCGGACGGTTTATATAAGAACGGCATTCACCGTGACCGTTTTATGCCTACCATCGAACTGGTCAAGAAAAACTGTGTGGTCTTAAATGTCGATGCCGGAGTCGATTACCGTCTACGGGTTTTGAAACAGGCACAACTGTTTAAATTCCCGTTAACACATGATCATAAAAACTGGATTGCTCAACGTTTTAGCGCTTTGACCCAGACTCAGACCTGTTCTGAAGAGCCAATTATTATCAACAACCGTATTGTTGAAACCGTGTCACATACTGAAGATGTATTGTGGTGTGAATTTTCTGAACTGTGTTTAAAGCCACGCAGTCCGGCTGATTTTATTGAAATCGCCAATATTTATAATACGGTTTTGGTGAGTAATGTACCGCATCTGACCGATTTCCTGAATGATGGAACGCGCCGTTTTATTTATCTGGTCGATGAATTTTATGACCGTGGCGTCAAGTTACTCTTAACCTCAGAAGATAATATCGTGGATATTTATCAAGGTGAAAAACTGGCCTTTGAAATTGAACGGACCCGTTCCCGTTTGCTGGAAATGCAGTCGGATGAATACCTGAATTCTGAACATCGCCAGATTGAGAAAATCGCCTCCGTGAACGGAGAGTAAGAATAAAAGCGCTGGTTATTTACTGGCGCTTTTTTTATAAAAATAGGTACTTAAATTATCGACAAGCCTGATCAAACATGGCTTAATCTTGATCTAAATATGATCGTGTATAACTAGAATGCATAATTTTTACTCGAAAATCTGAACTTAAGTCTAATTTCTACATTTCGAAAACTTTATACACTGTCATTAGGGTATTTAGCAGAATGATATCTATTTGTAACTGAGAAATATCAAATATGTTTATGAGGGTATTCATATTGGAAAAAATGCTCAGTATTTAGCAATGTGATAATACTATTCAGCTAGATTTTAATCGGTATACTAGAATCTCTTGTATAAAAAGTAGCAATATCAGGAAAGACAATGACTGCACGTATTCAAAAAGGCAAGTTAGCGATTGCTAAAGAACTTTACGATTTCATCGAAAATGAAGCACTACCAGGTTCTGGTTTAGACAGCGAAACATACTGGAAAAACTTTGAACAAGTCGTTGTTGATCTTAGCCCTAAAAATAAAGCACTTTTGGCTAAGCGTGATGACATTCAGGCGAAAATTGATGAATGGCACCGCAATAACACATTTGAATTACAAGCTTACAAAGCTTTCTTGACTGAAATTGGCTACTTGTTACCAGAAGTAGAAGATTTTCAAATCAGCACTGAAAATGTAGATGAAGAAATTGCAATACTGGCAGGTCCACAGTTGGTGGTACCAGTACGTAATGCACGTTACTGCTTGAACGCTGCAAACGCACGTTGGGGTTCTTTGTACGATGCACTTTATGGCTTCGATGTCATCTCTGAAGAAGATGGCGCGGAAAAAGGCAAAGGCTATAACCCGAAACGTGGTGAAAAAGTTGTCGCATTTGCAAAGAATTTCCTCGACGAAACTTTCCCATTGGCACAAGGTTCGCATGCAGATGCAACTCAATACGCAGTTGAAGCTAATGCACTGGTTGTTACCCTAAAAGACGGTTCAAAAACAACTGTGGCAGATGCAGCTAAATTCGTTGGCTACAATGGCGAAGCTTCAGCACCGACTGAAATCGTATTTAAAAATAATGGCCTGCACGCTATTGTGCAAATTGATGCCAGCAGCCCGATTGGCCAAACTGATGCCGCTGGTGTAAAAGATGTAGTTCTTGAAGCTGCGGTTACGACCATTCAGGACTTGGAAGACTCGATTGCAGCTGTTGATGCTGAAGAGAAAGTAGAAGGCTACCGTAACTGGTTAGGCCTGATGAAAGGTACTTTAGAAGAGTCTATTGAGAAAAACGGTAAAACTGTTACCCGTAAACTGAATGAAGACCGTACTTTCAAAAATGTAGAAGGTGGTGAAACTAAAGTTCACGGCCGTTCATTGATGTTGCTGCGTAATGTTGGTCATTTAATGACAAACCCTGCGATTCTGGTAGATGGCGCAGAAATCTATGAAGGCATCATGGATGCATTGGTTACGCCATTGTTGTCTTTTGCAGACATCAAAGGTGAAAACACGATCAAGAACTCGCGTCAAGGTTCAATGTATATCGTTAAGCCGAAAATGCATGGTCCTGAAGAAGTGGCATTTGCCGTTGAATTGTTTGAACGTGCAGAACAGGCACTAGGCTTACCTGCAAAAACTTTAAAAATCGGGATTATGGATGAAGAACGCCGTACTTCTGTGAACTTGAAGAACTGTATTGCACAAGCCAAAGATCGTACCATCTTCATCAATACAGGTTTCATGGACCGTACCGGTGATGAAATCCATACCTTTATGGAAGCTGGTCCATTCGTTCGTAAAGGCGAAGTAAAAGGCCAAATCTGGTTCCCGGCTTATGAAAACCGTAACGTGATGATCGGTCTGCAAGCAGGTTTACGTGGCAAAGCACAAATCGGTAAAGGCATGTGGCCAAAGCCAGACATGCTGCTTGACATGTACAAAACCAAAACTGAACATCCTGAAGCAGGTGCGAGCTGTGCATGGGTTCCATCACCTACAGGTGCGGTGATTCACGCGATTCACTATCATCAAATTAATGTTGCAGACCGTCAGCAAGAACTATTGTCGACTCAGCCTTTATCTCTAGATGATTTGTTGACACCGCCATTGGCGAAAGACACTAACTGGTCAGAAGAAGAAAAAACCAAAGAACTCGAAAATAACTGTCAAGGTATTTTAGGTTATGTGGTTCGCTGGGTAGATTTGGGTGTAGGTTGTTCTAAAGTTCCAGACATCAATGATGTCGGTTTAATGGAAGACCGTGCGACTTTACGTATTTCTTCACAACATGTTGCGAACTGGTTGCGTCACGGTATCGTAAGTCGTGAACAGGTAGAAGAAGTCATGCAACGTATGGCGAAAATTGTGGATGAGCAAAATGCCAATGATCCACTGTATACGCCAATGTCTGCTGACTTTGCCAACAATATTGCATTCCAGGCAGCATCTGACCTGATCTTTAAAGGTGGTGAGCAGCCATCAGGTTATACCGAGCCGCTTCTACATGCAGCGCGTTTAAAGTTAAAAGGTTATACAGGTGATTAATCCTGTCTAGCTTAAAAAAGCCTCTTCGGAGGCTTTTTTATTGTCTAATGGTAAGCCGCTGTCGTTCTGACTAGAAATTTTCCAGCCGAACTTTTAAAGTGGGGCAAAGCATGCGAGGAAACAATAAAATGACAACGGTATATCAAAATTTAGACCAGCAGTTTATTCATGGTCAGTGGCAAGCCGGTACTTCAACCAGAACAATAAAAAATATCAACCCCTATACCCAGAGCGAAATTTTTAGTATGCCAGCTGCCAGTTCTGTCGATGTCGACAGTGCTTATACCGCAGCAGAGCAGGCTTTCCAGCAGGGGGGCTTGAAATCCATTGAAGTACGTAAAACAGTGCTGCAAAATTTAATCGCGATCATTCAGCAGCGTCGGGACGAAATCATTGACTGGCTCATTATTGAATCAGGCAGTACGCGCATTAAAGCCGGCGTTGAGGTGGATGCTGCTCTGGGCATCATTCAGGAAAGTCTGGCTTTTCCAGACTGGATCCAAACAGAACAGCTGGAAAGTAAGGATCCGGCACGTAAAAGTATGGTTTTGCGCAAGCCCTTAGGCGTGATTGCTGTCATTAGTCCATGGAACTTTCCATTTCATTTATCCTTACGTTCAGTGGCAACTGCAATTGCCTGTGGTAATACCGTTGTGCTGAAGCCAGCCAGTGATACACCAGTGACTGGCGGCACCTTAATCGGTAAATTATTTGAAGAGGCAGGTTTGCCTGCAGGTGCACTGAATATTGTTGCCGGGGCTGGTAGTGAAATCGGGGATTATTTTGTTGAGCATTCAGTGCCGAAAATGATTTCATTTACCGGTTCGACTGAAGTGGGGAAAAGTGTCGGCAGTAAAGCCTTGGCCAGTTCCCGAATCAAGCGTCTGGCACTCGAACTGGGTGGCAATGCACCTTTGGTCATTCTGGATGATGCCGATCTTGATCTTGCGGTTGAACTAACGCTGATGGGGCGTTTTATGCATCAGGGACAAATTTGCATGAGTACCAATCGGGTCATTGTTGATACCTCTATTCATGATGCTTACGTAGATAAGCTTCTGGATCGGATCAAAATGATTCCGGTGGGTGATCCAAATCTGGAAGATACCGTGATCGGTCCGATCATTAACCAGAGTCAGGTTGAAAAGCATCAACAGATCATTCAAACAGGCAGTGAGCAGAGCGCGCAACTGGTGTATGAAGGAGGAATTGAAGGGAATCTGGTCTATCCACATATTTTTATTGATGTCGCGGAAGATTCCGATCTGGCGCAGCAAGAAAGCTTCGGTCCAATTTTACCTATCTTAAAAGCCCGGGATGAAGCACATGCTTTAAATTTGGCCAATGCGACCGAGTTTGGTTTATCCAGCGCAGTATGTACTTCAAACATCGAGCGAGGCACTGCTTTTGCCGCACAACTGGATATTGGTATGACGCATATTAATGGTATTAGTGTTGCAGATCAGTCAAATGCACCCTTTGGCGGCGAGAAAAATTCAGGATTGGGTCGTTTTAATGGCCGCTGGATTTTTGAGGAATTTACCCGGACACATTGGTTGACTGTCCCGAATTCATAACAGTCAACGCGCCTAAAACTATAGAAATACGACAGGCTTCGACTTGGCATCACGGTATAATCTGATGGTCGAATGATTTACATATATGAACCATGTGCGCCAATTTTAAGCCTTTAACCTTAGAGCAGTTGCATAATCTGGGATTGCCAGAAATTCCTTTTGAATATCCAGAGGAGGTCTATCCCAATTATGCTACACCGCTTTTATTTCATTCAGCTCAAGGACTGGAATGGCGTTCTGTGAATTTTGGACTCATTCCGAAATGGGCAGAAGACAAAACTATAGGCACCAAGACCTATAACGCCAGAAATGAAACCTTACTGCAAAAGCCCACTTTTGCTGAGGCCACTGCCAAATGTCATTTTGGCGTCATTCCGGTATCGGAATTTTATGAGTCCAAATATTTTGACAATAAACCGCAGCGTTGGGGTGTAAGACGTAAAGATGGTCAGGCGACTTTTATTGCAGCTGTGTATGAGATTGCTCGGGTACAAGGTGAAATTGTACGCTCTGCCAGTATGATTACCATGGATGCAATTGACCATCCCATGATGAAGGAGTTTCATGAGCCGGGTAATATCAAACGCTCGGTTATTGTGATTCCACAGCAGCGACTGCAAGAATGGCTAACGCTAAGGCATCCGGATATTCGTAGCTTTGTAGAGGGCTTTCCGGTAGAAGAGTTTGAATGTTCACATGTACCAAAAGAAAAAATCAAAAAAGTCAGTCCACAACTGAACTTTTTTGATTTTTAGAAAGCTCTGGCGAATTATTTATTATTGTAAAGTATGCGCCAATTCGCCAGCGTCTATTTAAAATAAAAAGTAGGTCTCTTAACGAGCTAAATTTTTGAAAATATGACGTAAACTTTCCATGGTTTTTTCAATTTGCAAAGGCGTCAGGCCTTCAAATGACTGTTCCAGTACCACATTTGTCAGATCATTGATCTTATGCGTCATTTGCATGCCTTTGTCGGTCAAAAATACTCGGGTAATCCGTGCGTCATCCTCACATGAATAGGTTTCAACCAGACCTTCGTCTTTTAAGCGGTAGACAATTTTAGTCGTGGTCGACATTTTAGAAACAACCATCTCTGACAAATCAGAAACACTGGCATGCGGTTTGGCTTTTAGTGCAAGAAGGATGCGGCGGCGGGAATTGTCAACACCATACTTTTTTAGTGCATGATCGACATTAACGACGTATTGAGCATGAACCTGAGTTACCCAATAATATGGAAAGTTTTCTAAATTAAATTCTTCCGTACACGGCAAAAATTTTGCATATTTCTTAGTCATGAAATGTTCCTTGTATTTATTTTTCTAGGGCCCTTTCATTTTATGAAAAAGTTTATGCATATTTCAACCTTTATTTTAAAAATGTTAAAGCGCTAACACTTTTAGTTTTGCTTAACATCCCAAGGAGTTGATCAGTTCTGCATGTGGGCCTTATCTGGCGCGGAGACTGTTCTTTAAAATCGGATGAAAGGCGATAATATTTTGTATAAATTTAATTCCTCATTATGTATTTCGTGAGTAGAAATGTTTTCCAAGACTTTTTATTGTTCTTAAGCAGCCTGTCTCAATAGGTTTTAATGCAAATAATTGTATTTCAATAAATTAATCGATTTAAGAAATATAGGGTGATTGAGTGGTTTTAGTCAATATAGTAAATGATTATTTACAGCTATATTTTTAAGTGATTGTTCTTTTAATAAAAAAATAGTTTATGCTCTAATCTTTAAGTGACCTTAAAAGTAATGGTCTAATCAAACTAAATTCTGTTTATTTTTAATTCAATTCGAATAAATGATGTAGAAAAAATTAAAATTAATCAGCTTCAGCATCAATCAGTTGATCATAAAAGTCTCAATAAAATCATGATCATGTAATTTTTTTGTAAATTAATACATTACAAAATACTCAGTTTATGCATAATGGAATAGTCTTAAGTTGCATAGGTTAAATTTTAATGGATCCCTCGCCGTGCGTTGATCTTCCATCTCTATTTCTAGCTTACTCGAACGGGGTCATTCTCTAATGGAATTTTTATTAGATCCCGGAATCTGGGTAGGTTTAATTACTCTTATTATTCTTGAAATTGTTTTAGGTATTGATAACCTAGTCTTCATTGCCATTCTGGCTGAAAAACTTCCTCCTGAACAACGCGATAAAGCACGTGTTATTGGTTTGTCTCTCGCATTATTCATGCGTCTAGGCCTGTTATTTGCCATTGCCTGGTTGGTCACTTTGACACAACCATTGATTACTGTGTTTAACTGGACCTTCTCTGGTCGGGACCTGATCTTGTTATTTGGTGGCTTGTTCCTGGTGTATAAGGCCGTTACTGAGCTGCATGAAAAGATTGAAGGTAAACCTGAAGTCACAGTGTCTACCAATGTGGTATATGCAAGTTTCACTGCTGTTGTTGCACAGATTGTTGTTTTAGATGCTGTTTTTTCTTTAGATTCAGTAATTACCGCCATTGGTATGGTCGACAACATTTATGTCATGATGGCTGCAATGATTGTTGCAATGGGCGTGATGCTACTGGCATCGAAACCATTGACCAACTTTGTGAACCGCCATCCAACCGTGGTGATTCTGTGTTTAAGCTTCCTACTTTTGATTGGTATCAGTCTAATTGCAGAAGGTTTTGGTTTCCATATTCCTAAAGGCTATATCTATTCAGGTATTGGTGTTGCGATCATAATTGAAGCATTTAACCAGTTTGGTCAGCGTAATGCTGCTAAACATGAATCTAAGATTCCTTTGCGTCATCGTACGGCTGACTCGATCCTGAAGTTAATGGGTGGCAAGCTAGAGACGACCGACAGTCAAAATAATCAGGCACAAGAAACCTTTGCAGATGAAGAACGCTATATGATTGGTGGGGTGCTTACCCTTGCAGAGCGTTCAGTCGCTTCGATCATGACGCCGCGCGGTCAGATTTCATGGGTTGATCTGGAAGATAGCCCAGAACAGATCCGTGAAAAAATTCTGTCTGTTCCACACAGTCTGTTCCCGGTATGTCGCGGTAGCCTAGATAAGGTGATTAGCGTAGTACGTGCCAAAGAATTACTGGATGTACTGGAAGAGCCGGAAGAATTAAAAGCACTGATCAAACGTCATCGTCCAATTTATATCTTTGAAAAGATGAAGGTTATTGATGCAATCAATACCTTGCGTACTTCTAAAGGTTCTTTGGTCTTGGTCAGTGATGAGTTTGGTAATGTGCAGGGTCTGATTTCACCGCTAGATGTGTTTGAAGCAATTGCTGGTGAATTCCCGGATGCTGATGAGCAGCTAGATCTAGTTAAAATCGATGATACACACTGGATCGCATCGGGCATGTTAGATCTTTATCAGCTTGAGCTGGAACTTGGCATGATTGATCTGATTGATGAAGATGCGGGTTATATCAGTGTTGCGGGTTTGATTCTGGATAAAACCAACAGTACGGTTGAAGTTGGCACCGAGTTAAATTATCAGGGTGTACAGTTCAAAGTCACTGAAATTGAAAGCAATCGTATCAAGTCGGTCAGCATTCATTACGCAGGTTAAACAGGTGTTTTAAACACTTTGTTTGTTCAAATCTTAAAAGTCAGTTGCTTTGGTGACAGCTGGCTTTTTTAATGCATATTTATAAAGCTGATTCATTGAAATGAAAGTTAGCTCATTGTTTGAACGGATTTTTATCAGTCTATTCATACTATTAGTCATGTTCCCGATTGAGCTGAATATCCGGGTATTGTGCTGAGATTTTGAAACCGAAAAAGTCAAATCAGCAATCAAAAGTAAGCATGATCAGGCTTCAAATATTGATTCATGTAACCTGTTAATCAAAACTTAAAGGTCATGTTTAAATACCGACAAAAAATTGAACTACAATTCACATGAACTAGATTTGCATGATGCAAACAGATCTTAAGTAAAATGGAAACCGTTTGTATGAAAATCATTAGATAAGTTGTATGAAGCCTGCTCAATCCGGAATAGAATTACTCAAAAATGATCTCCGAAAGAGCTAGACAGAACATTTCTAAGGAGATCAATAGAGCAAATGAGCAGGATCAATCTAAATAGGGGCGTTCACCTATTTAAGCCTAAACACCCCGTAAAGCAGCCAATAAACTAAATGAATTCCGGCAGAATTTTGAAGCTGGCATATTGTCGGATTGTTTCAGTATTAAGCTGATGGATTTCATCTAGAAAGGCGACATTAAAACTGCCTAACTGTTGTGCGCGTTCGAATGCCAATTGTCCGGCAATGGCAAAATGTACATGTGCCGTTAATGCAGCGAGGGTTGGAGAGGTCACCGCACTATAGGCAGCAATCAGTGCACCGAGTGCACATCCCATTGCCGTGATTCGGGGCTGTAAAGCAGAACCACCTGACACCTGTATCACAGGATAGTCTCTAGAAATAATGTAATCGGATTCACCGGAGATCGCGATACATTCACAATCATCCAGCAAAGTTTGCGCCTGTAAATAAACATCTGCGCTGTCTACCGTGCTGTCTACACCCTTGGACTCAATCTGCTTACCGGCCAAAGCGCCAATTTCAGAAGCATTGCCTCGTAAAATCGTAGGTTGGGAATGCATCAACTGATCTACGATGCCAGAACGCCAGTGCAGAACTGTTCCATAACCGACCGGATCAAGCACCCACGGTTTTTGCAATTGATGTGCAGTTTTCGCAGCAATCTGCATCGCCTGAACCTGCTCTGTCGTCGGTGTACCCAGATTCAGACTGATTGCTGCTGCAATCTTGGCAAAACTTTCAGCTTCAAACGGATTGTCGATCATGGCCGGAGACGCATGTGCAGCCAGTACAACATTGGCGACATAATTGCTGGCCACGGTATTGGTCATGATATGTACCAAGGGCTGCTGTTGCTGTAGCTTTAACCAGGCCTCACAGATCTGATCTAGAAGCGTTTGCTGTAGTGCTTGCGTAGAAGTCGTCATAATGATCATTTATAAAAGTGGAAGATAAGTTGTCTATTCGGTCAGCGGGTAAAATAATGGTCTTGATGCTTGCAGCTACGACAGAACAGGCTGACATAGTCACTGGCATCATAATCTACCGACAGTTCCTGTGAGCCGCAGTGCATACAACGTTTCTGGGAATAAAATTTCAGGCGGGGTTCGATCTTGTGCCACGAACGCCACACTGGCTGGAAGAAGATATTTTCATCATAGCCCAGAAAACGATAAAACAGGATTTCGCTCATCTTGCTGAATGCCAGTTGCGATGGACGTGGCAGGGTAGAGGTTTCCCATTTTTCTGTCACTGAACGTTCGCGATACTGCTGCAAGGTTTTATTCAGCAGATTGGTATTAATAAAGTTTTCATTGCGTGGCTTAAGGGCTTTTTGTTTGTACAGATATTCAAGTCCCGTTTGTACCAGATAATAAATCTGGCCCACAGCCAGTACATCCAAAAGACGATAGCAAAAAGTCTGAAAGCCCTGATTTCCGGCAATCTGCACATTCCAGCTACGGCAATAGAATTGGGCAAACTGAATGATTTCTTCATACAGCAGGCAATAGAGTGCATCTTTGACTTCATCTGCACTTTTAAAGGGCACACCCTGACTCAGGTTTTGATAAAACCAATTGCGCAGCTGCTGGGTAATGCTGAACAGGGTCGGTTCAGAATAGCCATCCAGTCGGACATTAATATAATAATGCTGATTTTCCTGCTGGAGATCTTTGGGAATCAGAACCTGATCCCTGATCAGGCTTTTCACCAGACCATGTTGGAACAGATAGTTGGGACTGATGGAGTAATATCGAATTTGATGCCAGTCAATATATTCGCGGTGCTGGCTATATTCCTGAACCTGCTCATCCAGAATCGCGAGTAAAAACAGTTTATTAATAAAACTGAGCTGATTTAGCTCAAGAACCGGTCGATCCTGTTTTTTATGATATTGACGATTTTCCTGTAAACGGACTTCCTTGAGCATGCGTTTACGCTGCGCCAGACATCGTTCACAATAACAATTGTGTTTTTGATCAGAATAAAGCTGATGCTGGCAATGGCTGCATTCATGATAGCTCAGTTCCTGATCATATTGCTCTGCCTCAATCCAATACATCGATGCCTTACACAGCGGGCAGTGGGTACTTTCATCAAGCTGTTTTTGCAGAACACTGAATACCATGGTCGCGGGCAACTCTAGAATGGACGGGCATTTGATTATACACGGCTGATGAGATGCAAACGTAGTGGACTGGTGCAATTTTTCTAAATCAAAAATAGTCACCCAAACAGAAGAAGAGCTACCGAAGTAGCTCTGATTTTAAAACATGAAATGATGCTTTTTAAACCGGGCAGGGTAATGTGTCGTCCTCCTCGCCGCGATGTTTAGCATGAATTAAGGCCTGAACCTTTTTAGAGGGCACTTTTTTGGCACCGAGTGCATCGTAGCTGTTGAGAATGGCAGTTACTTCATGGGCCTGAAGTGGAATTCCTTCACAGCTCATCAACAGTGCAATCACTTTATGGTCAATATTGGCCTGATCCAGGGTCTGCAAAGTTTTGATATTTTCGATCCGTACAACATGCTGTTTTAAATACATGGCTCACCTCATCATCGTTATCATTATTCTTTCATTGGAAGTGTGGAAAAACACAGTTTAACTGTAGCAAGAAGTGTGCTCATTTTTTAATCAGAATTTATGCGGTACTCTGCAAATAAAATTATATATTTTTAAATCAGTAATTTATTAAAATGTAAGAAATTATGATCCTGACTATTTTTATGGCATAGATATTTCTTATGTAGAGCCGGGTGCTGCTCAATTAGGCAGAATGCATTGAAAGTGGTGCACGAAATGCCCATATTAGATCTAACAATACAAATGCACAGACAGCGTTTCAAACTTGGCGTATGATTTTGACATGAACAATGTCGAACACGATAAAAGATTAGGACAGGACATGAATATTGCGGCAAACCCGGTGATCGAAGCGGATCAAACCATTTATTTAAAAGACTATCAAAAACCTTCCTTTGTTGTTGATTCCATCGACCTGAATATTCAAGTCTACAGTGACCACAGTCTGGTCAGCAGCAAGCTGGAGATGCAGCGTCAGACTGCTGGCGATCTGGTTTTGCTTGGCCGCGATCTGGAACTGCAATCGATCCGGTTAAATGGTCAAACCCTGAATGCAACTGACTACAGTCTTGATGCTGAACAACTGGTCATTGCCAATGCGCCTGATCAAGTGTCGCTTGAAATTGTGGTTAAAATCCATCCTGAAAGTAATACTATGCTGGAAGGTTTATATCAGGCCAGTTCAGATCTGTTTGTGACCCAAAATGAACCAGAAGGGTTCCGTAAAATTACTTTCTATCCAGACCGTCCTGATGTGTTGTCGGTCTTTACCACACGTGTAGAGGCAGACAAGAAATATCCGGTCTTGCTCGCAAATGGTAACCTGCTAGAAACCGGTGAAGTGGATGAAAATCGTCACTATGCCGTGTGGCAGGATCCGACCAAGAAACCGAGCTATTTGTTCGCCTGTGTCATTGGTGACTTGGCAGTGATGAAAGATTCCTATGTCACATCGGAAGGCCGCAATGTAGCTCTGGAAATCTACGCAGAAGAAAAAGATATTCCAAAATGCAAGATCGCCATGGAAGCGCTCAAACATTCTATGCGCTGGGATGAAGAGCATTATGGTCTGCCTTATGATCTGAATAATTACATGATTGTGGCGACCAGTGCATTCAACATGGGTGCCATGGAAAATAAAGGTCTGAATATCTTCAATACTTCATGCGTGCTAGCCGATGAAGAGTACACCACTGATGCCGCCATCATGCGGGTGCAGTCAGTCATTGCCCATGAATATTTTCATAACTGGACCGGTAACCGGATTACCTGTCGTGACTGGTTCCAGCTGTGTTTGAAAGAAGGCCTGACTGTATTCCGTGACCAGTCTTTTTCGGAAGATTTACAGTCGGCTGCGGTACAACGTATTGATGATGTAGCAGTTCTGAAAGCACATCAGTTCCCGGAAGATTCAGGGCCGCTATCACATCCGCCGCGTCCAGATCATTTTGTAGAAATTAACAACTTCTATACTGCCACTGTTTATGAAAAAGGGGCTGAAATTAACCGCATGATGGCGACCTTGCTCGGTAAGGAAAAATTCCGTCAAGGAACCGATGAATATTTCCGCCGTCATGATGGTCAGGCGGTAACGGTTGAAGACTGGGTGGCCGCGCTTACAGCAGGTTCAGGTGTAGATCTATCTAACTTCCTGACCTGGTATAACCAGCCGGGTACACCCAAACTTCAAGCAAAAGCTGAATATGATGTAGAGACGCAAATCTATCGCCTCAGCTTTAAGCAAAGCCTGAAAATGCATGCCAAATATCCAAATCTGAAAGCCGTACCCATTCCAGTCGCTTTGGCATTGTTTGATGCTGAAAGCGGTGAGCAGCTAACGCTGAACTCTGAGGCACTCTTTGAAAATGGCGTCAAAGATGGCGTGTATCTGTTTGATCAGGATGAAGCCACGATTGAATTTAGCGGTGTGACAGCAAAACCGGTGGTATCCTTGCTGCGTAATTTCTCTGCACCGGTGAATCTGGACTTTGACTATTCAGAAAAAGAACTGGCTTTCCTGTTGCAATACGAGACCAATGGTTTTAACCAGTGGCAAGCAACTCAGACCTTACTCGAGCGTATCTTGCTGGATGACCAGCCTGCAGAAATTTATATCGAGGCTATGCTCAATACCTTGCCGGATGTGATTGAGAAAGATCCGCTGTTGGCATCACGTTTGTTTGATGTACCATCGGAAGGTTATTTGGGTAGCCGTATTGATCAGGATTATCAGCCAGCCATGATTCAGGAAAAGCGTGAGGCTTTGCTGCATACCTTGGCCCGTGCCTTTGGGGAAACAGCGAAAGAAACTTATCTCAATCTGGATCCTGATCTGCAATCTGAGTTTTCGCAAGCAATGGGTGTGCGCGCCTTAAGAAATATCATGCTGACAATGATTGCCCGTCAGGGAGATGCATTTGCCTTTGATTTAGCCTATGAGCAATATCACACGGGCAATATGTCTGAACGTTTGGGTGCGCTGAAAGTCTTGGTCTGGAATGATGCACCACAAGCAGAAGAAGCTTTGGCAGATTTCTATAGCCGCTTTGAAGATGAGGCCTTGTCTTTAGACCAATGGTTTATGGTTCAGGCAGCGCATCCAAAAGCAACGGACGAAACCATTGCGTATCTGACCCAGCATCCGGATTATGATCTGGCGGTGCCTAACCGTATCCGTGCAGTGAGTGGTGGTCTGAATGCCAACCCGGTCAATACCTGGAGCTTTGGTGTGCAGCATTTTATTGGACTGGCAAAATATCTGGACGAGAAAAACCCGATTGTAGGTTCACGTTTGCTACAGGTATTGTCACGCTGGTATACCTTGGCAGAACCGCAACGCAGTGAAGTAAAAGCACAGCTTGAAACCTTAAAGCCACTGGTTAAATCTAAAAATGTGTCTGAGACACTCAATAGTATGCTCAGCGTATAACATCAATATTCATAAAAAACCGGATCGACCTGATCCGGTTTTTTATTTCCTGTGTATTTCAAACGCTGGCTTTAAATACAGTTGAATTTCTCTAAAGGCCTAGGTAAGTACCAAAGGGTGTTACAGTATGATTATACGGAAAAGAGTATTTGTTTATTAAGCTGTAAGCTAGGTAAAGGGATCTACAGATTCGCTTACTAGAGGTTGTCCAAGATATGTTAGTGAAAATTGAAGATGGTTTTTATTTAAATAGCCAGCATATTATTGCCGTACATGTCAGCAAGAATCCTGAAAATGGCTTACTTGAAATCTCCATTCAATATACGCCGCATTCCATTCAGCAGGTCGGAGAATACAAAAAAGTATTTCAAAGCCAGCTTGATGCTGAAATTTTCTTAAGTGAACTCAATCAAAAGCTCCGTTAAAAGCCTGCATCATGCAGGCTTTGATCAAGCATATTATTGTCTGACAATGAGTACTGGAATAGAGGAAAGTGCCAGAACATTCTGAGCGACACTGCCCAGCATGAGTTTTTGCAGGCCTTTACGACCATGTGAACCCATAATGATCATATCGGTCGGTGATTCATTTGCAGCCTGCATAATGCCTTCTGACGGTGCCATGCCATGCAGGATTTTTGTCGTCACCTGGACGCCATCACGAACAAAGTTCAGTTTCAGTTCATTTAAACGATCCAGTGCATTCTGTTCTGCATGCATAAAGTAGTCTGTGACTGCTGGAGCAACTTTATAAAAATCTACGCCCTTAAAGGGATCCACCGCAATCACACTGAGTAAAGTGACATGGCTATGAAATACTTTGGCCAGTTCCAGGGCATGATCTGCGGCAGCATAGGAAATCGAGGACTCATCGAGTGCTACGAGAATATGATCATAGTTATTCATGGTGATTCCTCATATTTATTATTGCAGTAATTGGGAATGTGGTTTTAGTCAGTTAATCTTCACTGCATGTTTTGTGGCTGAATTTCAGAGCTAAAGCAGCAAGTCCTGCGCATCTTGAAGATGCGCAGTGTCTGGATTATTTTTTCACGATCAGTACAGGAATTTCACTGGCACCTAAAACATCCTGTGCAAAGCTGCCCAGAATCATTTTCTGGAAACCTTTACGGCCATGCGAGCCCATGACAATCAGGTCGGCTTTTACTTCAGCAGCAGTTTCAGCAATATGTTCTGCATTGACCAAACCTGTAACAATGCGGGATTGCGCTTCAATACCTTCAGTGGCTGCGATGGCAGTCGCTTCTTTCAAAGCCTTTTTGGCGTTGGCATGTGCCTCGATAAAATATTCCTTCATGATGGAGGAGCTGTAATAGAAATCCGCTTCAGTAAAAGGATCTTCTGCAATCAGGCTGATCAGAGAAAGCTGACTACCGAATGCCTTGGCAATTTTGGCAGCATGTCGTACTGCAGAAAAGGAGATTTCTGAACCGTCCACTGGGACTAAAATATGTTGATAAGCCATGGCTTTTCTCCGCAAGTTGTCTGATTTATAGGCTTGGTTTATTGATAGCACAGTGCTGTAGCAGGTGCAATTGCAAAAAAGCGGTAAAATTGAAAAAACTTATTAAATTACAAATATTTTTCATGTAAATATCATCAAAAAAACAGAGCGAAAAACTCGGAATTACTGTTTTCATGATCAAAAATAACAGGATGAATAATCCTCGTTTACATAAGGATGGTTTAAACTGCCGTAGCCTGTTTCGGGATCATACATAGGGGACTGTCTTGAGGTTTTTTACTATTTATCTTTTACTGATAGGTTCAGTCGTCCTCTCTGGCTGTCAGACGGCGCAAAACAGTAAAGTGATTGCCAGTGCTTTTAATCTGACCACAGGCTTGCAGCAAAAAGTGATGGATCGCTATGCGCCGGGTGCTGTGATTGTGCAGCAAAATATTGCTTATGCCCCGCAGCAGAAATTATCTCTGGATCTTTATCAACCGCAGAATATTGCCAGTATTGGCCTACGAACGACCATTGTCTGGATTCATGGTGGAGGCTGGATTTCAGGTTCCAAAGAACATGCCAGAGGTTATTTCAAGCTGCTGGCTGCCCAAGGCTATAACGTAGTATCCGTGCAATATCAGTTTGCACCGCAAGCCACCTATCCAAGCCAGTTACACCAGATCAATCAGGCACTTGAATTTCTAAATCGCTATGCGGCAAGCTACCAAATCGATACCCAGAATTTATATCTGGCCGGGGATTCTGCGGGCGCCAATCTCGCCAGCCATTATGCTGCTCTTTTAACGAATTCTGCATTTGCCAAACAATCCGGTATTCAGCCACATCTGCAACCTGAGCAGCTTAAAGGTCTGATTCTGCATTGTGGTATTTATGATCTGGAAGCGTTTGCCCATACTGCACCGAATGAAATGAAGATTATCGAATGGGGAGTCTTTAACCTGATTCAGGCCTATACCGGTGAACGTAAACATGATGCTGAATTTTTAAAGCAGATTTCTCCGATTCAACACATTACGCCGTCTTATCCACCGGTTTTTATCAGTGGCGGCAATAAAGACTTTCTCACCGATACCCAGTCTTTACCTTTTGTAAACGCATTAAAGTCGCAGCAGGTTCCGGTGACTGAAATCTTCTATCCAGAATCCAAGGCCTGGCTCATTCATGAATATCAGTTTTTTATGGGTAAAGAGGAAAGTCAGCAAACTTTTGTCAAAACGCTGGATTTTTTACATCAGCTTTCGCCTTAACGACGAAATTGTGCAATATGAATCGCTCATACCTGATTTTTCAATCATCCTGACAGTAATCATTGAACAATATTTTGGAGTTTAAAAATGAATCCTGTCTCTTGGGCCTATGTATTGTTAGGGCTGGCGATTATTGCCGAAGTAACTGGATCGACATTTTTAGTGAAGTCTGAAGGTTTTACCCGGTTATGGCCATCTCTGGCCGTGGTCGTTTTATTCTGTATGGCATTTTATTTGCTGTCTCAGGTGATTAAGGTGATTCCTCTCGGCATTGCCTATGCAATTTGGGCGGGTGTTGGCATCATTTTGACCGCCATTGTGGGCTATGTGATCTTTAAGCAGGCACTTGATTTGCCTGCTTTCATTGGGATCGCGCTGATCATTTCCGGTGTGGTGGTGATTAACCTATTTTCCCAAACTGCAGGACATTAAAAAGGCAGACAAAGTAGCTGCCTCATTTCTACAATAAGCTTATGCCACTTGCGGTTTCAGCTTAAACAGCAAATAAACCATCAAACCCAGTAGCAGTCCCCAAAAAGCGGAGCCAATACCAAAAAACTGGATATTAGAGGCGCTAAACAAGAACGTCATCAGTGCAGCTTCACGGTCATGACTGTCCTGAAAAGCCAGTGCGATATTGTGGCCAATGGTGCCAAACAGGGCAATTCCCGCTAAGACTGTAATCAGAATCCCCGGAAAAACCATTAGTACACTGGTCAAGGTCGCAGCGAAGAAGCCCATCAGAATATAAAACAGGCCGCAGCTCATACCGGCAATATAACGTTTGGCCGGATCAGGATGGGCTTGAGCATCCAGGCTGACTGCTGCACTGATTGCGGCAAGATTGACACTAAAACAGCCAAATGGTGCCAACATCGTCTGTGTAATACCCGTCCAGCCTAGAATAGAATTTACTTTCGGGGGATAACCATAACTTTTGATGACGGCCAAGCCAGGCAGGTATTGCGATACCAGATTAATCACCATTAACGGTAAGGCTAATCCTAAAACAGCCTGCAAACTAAATTCAGGTGTAATCCATACCGGCTGGGCAATACTCCAGTTCAGCTGTGGAATAGTAAAATTAATAAAGAACGGACAAAGGGCAATAGCCATTAACACGGTAATCACGATGCTATACCGCGTACTCAGTTTTTTGGAAACCAGATAAATCGCCAGTACACAAAGCACAAATTCCCATGACTGTTGCAAACTACCAAACACAGAGATACCAAATTTCAGCAAGACACCTGCCAGCATGGCACTGGTCAAACTTTGTGGAATAAACTGGAAAATTCGCTCGAAAATTCCAAAAAATCCTAGACAAGCGATCAGAATGCCAGAAATCAGAAAAGCGCCAATTGCTTCCCCCAGACTATAGTGACCGGCAGAAGCAATGACCAGCGCCAGACCGGCAGTCGACCAGGCGGTTGAAATCGGATAGCGATATTTCCAGGAAAGCAGAAACCCGGAAACTCCAATGCCGATACCCAGTGCCCACAACCAGGAACTGATCTGTGCCTGATTGGCACCCAGGCTTTGCGCAGCTTCAATAACCAGTACGGCAGAAACACTGATACCAATCATGCAGGTAATAAAACCGGCCATGATGGCGGGAAAGGAGAGATCTTGTAAAAGTTTTGGCATCATCCATGACACTATTTTTAAATGCGTTTAAATCATACGCTTTTCACGTATCAACACAATGTTTTTAACAATTTTATCCAGAGGTCTGCTGGCTTGAAGCCGGTCATTGCTAGAAAGTTGAAGTCGCCAGTTTAAGGCCAAAACCGCAAAACAGGATCCCAACCGCCGCGACACAGCTGGCAGTCACTTTATAGTTCTGATTGAAATAGGAGGCCAGTTTTACACCAGAAAAAATCAGGATCGACAGATAGGTCATACTGATCAATTGCAAGATTACAGCCAGAAGCGTGAATGTCAGGGCTGGATAAGGATAGGCAGGATCGACAAACTGCACAAAAAAAGACAGATAAAACAGAATCGCTTTGGGATTTAAAATACTGATTGTGAGCGCTGTACGAAAGGGCTGAACAGATTCTACCATATCTGGAGTCGTCTTTTTAATCTGGACGCGTTGTGATGACTTTTCCGGAAAGAAAGTCTGGTAGGCCGCAATGATTAGCTTGATACCCAAGTAACTGAGATAGATTGCTCCGATAATTTTCAGGGCAATAAACAGTACCGGAAAGGCATGTAGGAGAGAGGCCGCACCCAGTGCTGTACATATAATCAGGAGCAGATCACCGGTATAAACCCCCAAGGCACCCATATATCCCGTCTTAATCCCAAAGCGCGAAGCAATCGACATGACATACAGGGAGTTCGGCCCAGGCAGTAACACAATCAATGTGGTTCCAATGATAAAGGTCGTTAGATCTGTGATACCAAACACGAAAAACTCGCATGAACAAAAAAGCCGATGCGGCATTATAGCAACATCGGCCTGGAGAAATTTGCTAAATTTTCTTTAAATCTCAGTGGTACTCAGGAAAGTTTCACGTAATAAAGCAGCCAGTTGCTCACGGGCTTTAATGAAACCGTCAATGCCGCCTTGCAATAATTCACTGGCCATCGGATCCTGTTTCAGTTGTGCTTCAAAATCGGCAGGGCTGATTGGGCTGAGTTCACCTTGAACTTTAATATCTTTGGCTGAGAGTTGGGCCTGCACTTCACGCTGATCATTTTCCAGTTCGGCCAGCAGGTTTGGTGCTACCGTGAGCAGGTCACAGCCGCTCAAGCCTAGAACCTGATCAATACTGCGGAAGCTGGCACCCATGATTTCAGTCTGAATACCATGCGCTTTATAAAATTCATAAATACGCTTAACCGAAAGTACACCCGGATCTTTTTCAATCGGGTAAGACTCAACGCCTTCAGCTTTTTTGTACCAGTCCAGAATACGGCCGACAAAAGGCGAGATTAATGTTACTTTGGCATCAGCACAGGCATGGGCCTGATGTTGACCAAACAATAAAGTCAGATTGGTATGAATGCCTTGTTCTTCCAGTGCTTTTGCTGCCTGAATGCCTTCCCAGGTAGACGCGATCTTGATCAGGATGCGGTCTGAATCAATTCCATATTGCGCATAAAGTGCCAGCAACTCTTTGGCTTTGGCAATCGTGGCTTCAGTATTAAAAGACAGGGAAGCATCGACTTCTGTTGAAACACGGCCTTCAATGAGTTTTAAGATTTCTACACCGAATTTGACCGTCAAAATATCAATCGTACGTTCAATCAGGGCGTCATCTGTATAGCCTTCTTGCTGGGCTTGCTGAAAAGCAGCTTCAATCAAGGCCTGATTTTCAGGTTGTTTCGCTGCTGCAGTAATCAGCGATGGATTGGTGGTTGCATCAAGCGGACGAAATTTTTCAATGGCACTCAAATCACTGCTGTCTGCCACAATGGTCGTCAAGTTTTTTAATTGGTTTAATGCAGTTAATGTCATTACGATCTAGTTCTATGGTTATTGCTTATGCTTTCTTATATATCATAAATGGCCGGTTTACCAAGTAGACTGTCGTTGAATTTCTGTGATTAATGCCCGGTTTTACGTTGTTTGCGCAAGTGATTAATCAAAAAATGAGCAGCTGTGCCTAATCGGGTTTCTCTGCTCCAGACCAGATCAACAAAATATTCAAACTTTGGGGTGAAATCGAGCAGGTTGAGAACCTGTAACTGATCTTGCAAATGTGGCTGCTCATTCAGCATTTCGAGTGGCAGAACCCCCCAGCCCAGTCCTTGCTGAATCATGCTGCAAGCCGAGTGATGGTTGTCGGTGCGCCAGTAATTTCGTGAAAAGAGTAGTTCCGGCTTGATGGTGCGATCCCGACTGGCCACCACAATCTGCCTATTTTGCAAAATCTGTTCATAACTGACTTGATCGAACTGACTTAGGGGATGCTGTTTGGCGACTACAGCCACCAGTACCTCACGTTTCAATTCCACAAACTGTTCCCGTGTTTCCAGTTGTTCGCGTTCAAACATCAAGGCTAGCTGCGCTGAACCTTCAAACAGCATACGATGTGCATCTTCCTGAGGTGCACTGAATACATTGACTTGCAGTGCAGGAAATTCCTGTTCTAGCAACACAATATAATCGGTCCAGCGCGTATGCAGCAATTCTGAGACCACTACGATATTCAGTTCAGATTCCAAGCCTGAACTTAAGGCTTGAGCATGCTGTTTCCACTGGTTCATTTCTACCAGTAGCTGCTGGGTTTTTTCATACAATACCTGCGCCTGTGCGGTCGGTTTTGGTTCACGGCCTACACGCTGAAACAGTTCCAGATTTAAATCAATTTCCAGATTGGCAATGGCCATACTGACTGCTGAAGGCACTTTACCCAGTTGACGGGCAGCCGCAGAGAAAGAACCGGTTTCCATTACGGTTTTAAACATCAGCAGCTGTTCTTGATTAACATTCATAATTTTATCTTACATTTTTATTGATAGATTCTAACTCGAATAGTCAGATTTAAAGAAATAAAATTCTTGCATCATGTAATGAATTGAGCTGATTTGATATGTTAATTTCTAAAAGAAGATTGATTCATGCTGCCTTATATGAAGGCATTCTGCTGGTCGTGATCGCTGTCCTGCTAAGTACATTGATGCATATGCCGCTTGGGGTCACTGGTGCACTTGGGATTGCTATGGCCGTGACTTCAGTACTCTGGAACATGCTGTTTAATCATTATTTTGAAAAGTTTGAAGCGAAACATTGCCTGAAAAGAACCATTAAAGTGCGAATTGCTCATGCAATTGGCTTTGAAGGTGGTTTGATGCTGGCGACCATTCCGATGGTGGCTTATGCCTTACACATGAGTCTGGCTCAGGCCTTTCTGCTGGATTTGGCTTTAACACTCTGTATTCTGGTGTATACCTTTATTTTTCAGTGGATTTATGATCATCTAGAAGCCAGACTGGGGCTACAGCCGGATTATCGGAAAATCTCATCATAAAATACGTCATAAAAAATCCCACACAGTTCAGACTCCCTTTTCAGAATGCGAAAGGTGAAATATTCAGCGATGAGGACTTGATCAAGTCCTCATTTTTTATGCTCGAACCTAGCTGAAAATTAAGCTATAAGACTTTGATTTTTTATTTTAATTTTTAAATTTATTGGGGAATTCAATGCTATTTAGACGCGCGATCTTATCAGTGTCCATCGTGTTGCTGATGTCTGGTTGTGGGGGGGGAGGAGGTGATAGCAGTACGTCACAGCAGACGCTTCCGGATCTCGTAATTTCACCAGGTTCGGGTGAGCAACTGAGCAAAATTGCGGAATTTAAGGTTCTGGATGTGGGTTCAGAATTAACAGCAGGAAATTTTGGTCTGAAAACCTGGAATCCCACCGCCATGGTGGTAAATGGCGATGTCCTTTATATTGCCAATAGTCAGGCCGAATCGAATATTTTACGTTATGACTTAAAACAAAAACGTGCACTCAGTGCGATTGATCCTATGAAAATTTCGGGTCTGGCCAAAAAATGGGACAGTCTGAATGATCTGGAAATTCATGCAGGGCGTTTATATGTGGCCAACTATGGCTCAAACCGAATTGATATTCTAGATATTAGTGATGAACAGCCGAGCTTCATTATGGCACTCGGTACAGGTGTATGGTGGGGCGATGCGCTTAATTATGCGCTGGTACATAGCAATGCGGTGACTGCCGATGACCGTTACGTGTATGTGCCTGATATTGAAGGCCGGATCAATGTCTGGCGTCAAAGTGATGTGACAGCGCAAAATCATTTAAAGGCCCGAAAATTTGCACGGCTCAGCTTGCCGGGCTGTGCACGCAACTGTAATGCACGTATGGAGGTCATGAGCGACTATCTGTATACCAGCCTGCCTGATGGTATGACCTATGTCCACGATATCAATCAGATTCAGGAAAATGGAAATAATATTGCACCCATTTTAACAGAAACCAATTTGTCGGCAGTCATGCATCGCCATAACGATGGCCTGGTCTATGTGTCACGGAATGATGGCACTGTAGAAAGTTATAAGGAAAAATCCTTTAACTTGGAGTCTATCTTACCCAATAAAAGTGTGGATACCTTCCGAGACTATATTTTAAAAGGGCAAAACCAGAGCAGCCGAATAGCTAAAGCCAGCGATCTTTATATTTATGGTCAGAATCTATTACACATGGCCAATCAGAAAATTTATATTCTGCCAATGCTGACCCTGCACCAGAATAAATCGACTCAACTCAGTCCATCTGTGATATTGACCGAATCTCAGGCACGCGAGAGAAACCGTGTTTTGCAGGATGGTGAATCATGGGAAATCTTGACTAATAGCAGCCAGCGTCATGTTTATATGAACCAGATTTTATCGGCAACTCTAAATGGCAACCACCTGCATGTGCAAAGTTACAGTGCTGTGCCTGTACGTGATTTGCAGATTCGTGCCAAGATTAAAAACTCAGAAGACTGGGTGATTCTGGCTAAGCTGGATCAGTTGACGCCATTTTCGAAGGCAAATTTTGATCTCAAGTTAACCGATCAATCCCGTTTCCCGTTGCTTGATGGCACAGGCTCGATCCAGCTGGCAGGTCTGAGTCAGACCACGCAAAATCCAAGCAATGTTTTTGATCTGAAAATTAGCTCTGAGACTGATGAGCACGTTAAAAAGCTGAACCAGATTAAAGCCAAATGGAAAATTTATTTCGGTACCTATGATGAGTCAAATAAATGGTGTCGTATTACGCCGGTCTATGCCCGGGAATGGGTCATGATGATGACTAATCTGGCCTATATGCTCAGTACTCCAGAATTTGAAACCTTATGGTTTAACCATAAAGCGGTCATGGGACACGACTTTTTTGGCAATGATGGTCAGGTAGAAGGGCCGAATGGTTTCTTTCAGCCAGAAGATTATCTCCGGATCTATCGGGAAATTCTTAACTGCAATGAAATTAATCTTGGCATTACCAATATGGGTGGTGGTCTAGGTGGTGGAGCAGTATTAGGAGTAGATACCTGGTTATTCTATGGCCATTACAGATTATCTGGTTATCGAATTATTGCACATGAATTTGGTCATCATTGGGGCGGGCATAATAGTGCCTGGGCCATGTCGAATTATGGCTTTGAAGCTATGGTCGATGGGTTAAACTTCTATTTCCAGCGCCGTCCAAGCTCAATTCCTTATATGGACCCAAATGTGAATGCTTTCCACCTAACACCCGACAGCGCGCTTTGTCAGGGTGTGAACCAGAATATGGTGAAAGGTGTGGCATCGACTGCACCGTGGAACAAAGTGGATGAATATTTTAAAAATAACCCGATGCCAAATCCCTAAAATATAAAAAAAGTCCCTCATTTGAGGGGCTTTTTAATTGGATCGGTCAATAGATTATTTTTCAATAATCGCCGTTACACCTTGACCACCGGCTGCACAGATCGATACCAGTACGCGACCTGAACCTTTCTGGTTAATCAGTTTTGCTGCTGTCGCAATGATACGACCGCCAGTTGCTGCAAACGGGTGACCGGCAGCAAGTGAAGAGCCTTTTACGTTCAATTTTGCACGGTCAATTGAACCTAATGGTGCATCCAGACCTAAACGCTCTTTACAGAATTTCGGATCTTCCCAAGCTTTCAGCGTAGACAATACTTGAGATGCAAAAGCTTCATGAATTTCATAATAGTCGAAGTCTTGCAGTTTCAGACCTGCACGTTCCAGCATACGCGGCACGGCATAAGCAGGCGCCATCAACAGGCCTTCTTTTTTCTCGACAAAATCAACTGCGGCAGTTTCCTGGAAAGTCAGGTAAGCCAATACTTCATGACCATTTGCCTTCGCCCATTCTTCAGAAGCGAGCAGTACACAAGAAGCACCATCTGTCAGTGGCGTAGAGTTACCTGCTGTCATGGTACGTGCATCACCTTTACCAAAAGCAGGTTTAAGTTTTGCCAGCTTCTCAACTGAAGAGTCTGGGCGCAGGTTGTTATCACGCTTAAGACCCAGGAATGGCGTGATCAGGTCATCAAAGAAACCTTCTTCGTATGCTGCAGCCATTTTCTGGTGTGAAGATGCAGCTAGCTCATCTTGCGCTTCACGGGAAATACCCCATTCCAGTGTGGTAATTGCCTGATGATCACCCATAGACATGCCTGTACGTGGCTCGCCATTTTTTGGCGCATCCATCAGGTCTTTCACATTGATTTTGGTCAGTGCTTTTAGGCGGTCTTTCGCCGTTTTCGCAATGTTTAGCTCAAGCAATGCTTTACGTAAGCCATCACCAAAAGCAATTGGTGCATCAGAGGTCGTATCTACACCACCTGCAATCCCGACTTCGATTTGACCTAAAGCAATCTTGTTGGCAACCAGAAATGCCGCTTGCAAACCAGTACCACATGCCTGCTGAATGTCATAAGCAGGCGTTTCAGGTGCAAGGGCAGTGTTCAATACACATTCACGGGTCATATTGAAATCACGGCTGTGTTTCAGGACTGCACCCGCAACAACTTCACCTAAGCGTTGACCTTGAAGATTAAAGCGTTCAACCAGACCATTTAAGGTTGCTGTAAACATATCCGTATTGGATGCCGTAAAGTAAGCACCATTAGAACGTGCAAAAGGAATGCGGTTACCACCGATAATCGCAACGCGGCGAACTGTATTTTGGCTCATGTTGGGTTCCTGTAGAACAGAAGTTTGTGTTGTAGAGGTTGAATCTTTTTCGGATGAAGTCGTATTTTTGGCACGGGCAGTCGTGCTGCGTGTACGTGTGGTTTTAGTCGGGCTTTTTGCTGTGCCAGTGGCTGTATCAGTATTTTTAGTGCTACGCTTAACCCGCGTTGATGGTTTTGACACAGTTTCTGTCGCAGAGTTCTCGACTGCTGGATTTTCTTGAGTTGTTTTGCTCATAAGGCTTTACCAGGCAAATAGATCGTCTTCTTGGTGCTTACATTAGCATAGAAGAAGATAGGCTGTATTGACTACAATGACATTACAGACTGCGCTCAGGTCAAGTCATCTGCCTATTATCTCAAGTATGATTGGGCGGAATCTGGTAGATCTATTGAAATATAAGTGTCTGGCATCATATTGAAGTTTAAGGATAACTTTAGATCAACCAAAAATTAATTTGTATGAGAGATAATAAACATGACTGATCAGTACCAAACTTTTGCAAAATCTCCTATTGGTAAATTTGTCATTAAAAATTTGGGTCTGCCATCCCCAACTTCATTAGATCGTTTTGAGTCAGCTACGCCAGTGGTTAAAGGCGCAGTATTATTGGGTGCAGCCCCAGCAAGTGCATTAACGGGTGCGATTGCTCAGGTTCTGGCAAATATTCATGCCAACAGCTATGCGGGCAATAATTCTGAGTTACAACAGGCAGCAGCAACCTCCGGGCTGAATCTGGGTGCATTTAACCCGGGCGATAAAGAATCAAAATTTAAGGTCGTTATTTTTGATGCTTCAGGGATCGAAAATTCAGAACAGTTAAAATCACTATATGATTTCTTTAACCCGGTGGCGCGTCAGATTCAGAGTTCTGGCCGTATTGTGATTGTGGGGACTACACCTGAAACCGCGAAATCAGTTAGCCAGGCGATTGCCCAACGTGCGTTGGAAGGTTTTGCTAAATCCGTTGCGAAAGAATTCAAGAAAGGGATTGCAGCGAACCTGATCTATGTTGATGCAGGTGCTGAAGCCAATCTTGAGTCAGCATTGCGTTTTGCGATTTCTCCGCGTTCTGCGTATGTCTCTGGTCAGGTGATCCGTGTTTCACCAGCTGAAAAAGTAGACGTAGACTGGACCAAGCCATTAGCGGGTAAAACTGCGGTTGTGACAGGTGCAAGCCGTGGTATTGGTGAAGCGATTGCCCATGTATTGGCCCGTGATGGTGCACATGTCATCTGTCTGGATGTTCCACAACAGCAGGCTGACCTTGATCGTGTAGCTAGTGAGATCGGCGGTTCTACCTTGGCTATTGATATTACAGCTGCAGATGCAGGTGAGAAGATCAAGGCAGCGGCAGCTGAGCATGGCGGTCTGGATATTATTGTACATAATGCCGGAATTACTCGTGACAAGACCTTGGCCAATATGAAGCCTGAGCTGTGGGATCTGGTGATTAATATCAACCTGTCGGCAATTGAACGTGTGAATGATTATTTAATCTCCAACAATGGTCTAAATGCCAATGGCCGTATTATCTGTGTATCCTCAATTTCAGGAATTGCAGGTAACCTGGGTCAGACTAACTATGCAGCATCTAAAGCCGGGGTGATAGGTGTAGTAAAATTCACAGCACCGACATTAAAAAATGGTATAACCATTAATGCCGTTGCACCGGGCTTTATCGAGACTCAGATGACAGCTGCGATTCCATTTGCGATCCGTGAAGCGGGCCGCCGTATGAATTCGATGAGTCAGGGCGGTCTACCTGTCGATGTTGCAGAAACGATTGCAATGTTTGCTGCTACTGCATCAACAGGTTTAAATGGCAACGTGGTACGTGTATGTGGTCAAAGTCTGTTAGGGGCTTAATAGAATTCCCCTAAATCCCCCTTTATGAAAGGGGGACTACTCCTCCCTTTAATAAAGGGAGGTTGGGAGGGATTAAAAATATAAAAGGACAGTTTGAAACTTGCTCCTCATCCTCTCTATCCATTAGAGGGAACTTGATAAAGATAAATATTTTAAAGGTTCAGTATGAATACGCGCCATTTTAGTCAACTTCCAAAACCTTATTTAGCCTATCCAAAAGTGATTCAAGGCTTGATTTTTAAAAAGCCGAAAGCTGAAAAAGTTCTACCGCAAGTTGAATATGTGGTGGATTCATTCAAGGTCGATCAGAAACATCTGAAAGCCTATAACGACGTTTGTGGTTTTAAAAATAATGGTTATATTCCAGCAATCTATCTGACGGTACTTTCACAAAGTCTGCAAATGCACATGATGACTTCAGAAGCATTTCCGTTTCCGATTTTGGGTTTGGTACATATCCGTAACCAAGTGAAGCAATACCGTAAAGTCGGTGTGAATGAAACTTTGACCCTGTCATGTAAATTTGGCGAATTGCAGTCGCACGATAAAGGCGTTCAGTTTGATTTCATTACTACAGTCAAAGTGGGAGGTGAGGTCGTAGTTGAAGCATTGACGACTTATCTGTCACGTCAAAAGACCAATGCTAAAGCTGCTGCTAAACCTGTAGAAAGTAAGGCATCAGAATTTAAGCTGAATAATGAATGGAACATCTCGGAAAATACTGGTCGTCGTTATGCTATGACTTCAGGTGATTTTAACCTGATCCATATTCATGCAGTCACAGCGAAAGCCTTTGGCTTTAAAAAGGCAATTGCACATGGCATGTGGAGCAAGGCCAAAGCACTGGCGAATCTGTCATTGCCAGATGCTTATGAAGCTGATGTCTGGTTCAAGTTGCCGATGTACTTGCCATCTAAAGTTGAGTTCCTGACCGCACAGGCAGCGAATGATACAGATTTCCTGATTCGAAACAGTAAAAATCAAAAACCGCATGTCAGTGGTCATATCAAAGCGATTTAAATCTGAATCAAAAGCCTAAATCTGATTTAGGCTTTTGCATTTTAAGGGATCAAGATTCTATGGATAGAATGATGCAGCCAATTAAAGATTATCTGTTTGCTGATCAGCATAATTATCAGGGCAATGTCGATGAGCATTTTAGCGATCTTGCCCGTCAGTTTAGCCGTTTGCAGGATGCACGTACCGAACAGGGTGGTGCCGCACTGGTGGTATATTTTGAGGGACAAAAGGTCGTCGATATTTATACCGGTAAAAAGTCTGTCACTGAAAACTGGCAGCCCGATACCATGTCGCTGTGTTATTCTACAGGCAAAGGTGTACTGGCGACTTTGGCGCACATTCTGGTGAGTCAGGGATTTTTGGATTATGATCGACCGGTTGCAGAATACTGGCCTGAATTTGCGCAGAAGGGTAAAGAAAATATTACTCTGGCGCATATGCTGAGTCATCAAAGCGGATTGTTTGATATCCGTAATATCATTGATGATGCCACTGAAATGGCGGACTGGTCACAGATGCTGGACCGGATTGCGGCGGCTGAACCACGATTTCAGGTTGCTACAGATGCCGCTTATCAACCGCTGACTTTTGGCTGGCAGGTGGGTGGGGCATTAGAAAAAGCGACTGGTAAAAAACTGGGTGCACTGATGCAGGAATATCTGGTTCAACCATTACAATTAAATGGTGCTTATTTTAGCGTACCGACGAATGAGTTAGCTCGGGTGGCTTTACCCATTTCAAAGCCTAAAGTAGCCAAGTCTCAAGCACAGCCTGTGAAAAAAAATATGCAAAGAAAACCCAACCTGATGGAACGAGCCTTAGTATGGAGTGGTCAGAGTCCACAGGATTTTCAGGATGCAATGATTCCCAAAGGCATGAAGAAATTTAGTTTCTTTAGTGAAAAGGGTCTAAAAGCCATTATCCCATCTGCTAATGGTGTCTTTACCGCAGAGAGTCTGGCAAAAATCTATGCCATGCTGGCCAGTCATGGTGAATGGCAAGGTCAGCAACTGATTTCGCCTGAGGTGTTCCAGCGACTGAGTCAGGTGCAGTACAAAACACGCGATCGGATCATGCTTTTACCGATGCACTGGCGCTTGGGTTATCACCGTGTTCTCACTTTAGGAAAAGCCTCTAAAGGTTTTGGTCATATGGGGTTTAATGGCTCTGGTGCCTGGTGCGATCCTGAGCGCGGTTTGAGTTTTGCCTATACGCATAATTTCCCGACAGGTTCATTAACTGGAGATTACCGTCTTTGGGGCCTGACGCAAGAAACCTTGCGCTGTGCGGATGCGGTACTGACCGGTCGCAAAGGCTGGCGCTAAATATCCCTGATTTGGGAGTTTAGCCCGTTAGCTAAATATGTTATTTTGTCGCGCAGTCCATGGCTGTGGTGTGAAGTAATGAAAAAAGTGCTGGTGATTCCTCTGGTCGCAAGCAGTGCGTTGTTCGGATGTCAGGAGCCGAATCAGCCGGCTGCAAAAACGGTGATGGAAGCCAAAGCTCAGATTCCTGCCTGGGTTGGGAGTTATCAGGGCACGACGCCATGTATGGGATGTTTTTCAAGTTGTGAAGACTGTCCAGGCATGGCAGTGGCCTTGACCTTGAATGAAGATCAGACCTTTACTTTACAGCGTGAAAGTTTAAGTGGACATAATAAAATTGAAACGATGAGTGGGCAGATTCGGTTTCAGGATGAATCACAACAAAAGATTGAACTGCTGAATGTCGATACCCGAAATCTGCTCTATGTCGATCTGAAAAAGCATGTTCTGGAAATTCGTGAAGATCAAACAGGCAAACGCTACCAGATGCAAAGTGACTTTATCTTGTTTGAATCCGTCTAATTTTAAAAAAGCATTTGTTTTATATCCCTTTTTCAATGAGTTTGATTAAGGGATTTTTATTCTTTATAAACCGGCATTCATTTCACTATTTCATAAAAAAACAGTATGCTTAGACCTGTAAAAAGGAGCATACATGTATCAAGTACTTGCGCGAAAATACCGTCCTCGTAATTTCAATGAATTGGTGGGGCAAAACCATGTATCACGTGCTTTAACCAGCGCGCTCGAACGTGGCCGTTTGCATCATGCCTATTTGTTTACGGGAACACGTGGTGTCGGAAAAACCACGATTGCACGTATTTTGGCGAAGTGCCTGAACTGTGAAACCGGTATTACTTCGACTCCTTGCGAGGTGTGCCCGACCTGTAACGCAGTCAATGAAGGCCGCTTTATTGATTTAATCGAAATCGATGCGGCGTCACGCACCAAGGTGGAAGATACCCGTGAGTTGCTCGACAATGTGCCTTATGCACCGACTCAAGGTCGCTTTAAAGTCTACCTGATCGATGAAGTGCACATGCTCTCCACGCATTCTTTCAATGCGCTGTTAAAGACGCTGGAAGAACCGCCAGAACATGTCAAATTCTTGTTTGCAACCACCGATCCGCAAAAACTACCCATTACCGTAATTTCTCGCTGTCTGCAATTTACTTTGCGTCCATTGGCAGTCGATGAAATTACTGAACATCTAGGCCATATTCTTAGCAAAGAAAGCATTCAGTCTGATCAGGATGCCATCTGGCAGATTGCTGAATCTGCACAAGGTTCTCTGCGTGATGCCTTGTCGTTGACCGATCAGGCGATTGCCTATGGTCAGGGAGGGATTCAGCATCAGGATGTCAAAGACATGCTGGGTCTGATTGACCGCACTATTATTTATGACCTGATTCTGGCGATTCACCAGAACCAGAAAGCACGTGTTAGCGAGTTATTATTGCAGTTCCGCCAGCAGGCTCTGGATGTATCGTTGGTGCTCGACCAGCTGATTTCGACATTGCATGAACTGGCTTTATTGCAGTACCTGCCAGATCTGAGCCTGAAATACAGTGCAGAGATCAATCAAAAGATCATGCAATTATCGGCTATAATTTCAGCACAAGACCTGCAACTCTATTATCAGATTGCCTGTAAGGGGCGTGCCGATTTACAGCTTGCAGTTACGCAGGAACAAGGTTTTGAGATGACGGTGCTACGTTTATTGGCTTTCTGTCCCTTACAGCCAAGCGAAATTCCGGTGATGCAGGAGACTGCACCGCAACAGGCAGCCACTCATACAACACGCCTACAGCAGCCCGTTCAGACACAACTTCAATCTGAGTCCGTAGAAACACAATCATTTGAAGCGGAGCCTGTATTTGATGATTTTTCTCTGGACGATGAGACAGATGAGGAGATTGATGTCGCATCAGCGTCTGAACCTTCTTCGGATGATTTTTTGGATGAAGACGAGCCAACCAGCATCACTGAGCCTGAATCTGTCCAGCCCGTAGTAATTCAGACCACCATTGAAGAAGTGCAGTCTAGTGATCAAATTATTTTTGATCCAAATGATGACAAAGGCTTATTTGGTTTTGATGAAATCGAGAGTACGCCAGAAGCACCTGCTACCAGCAACAGTTCGGATGATTTGCTGCTTGAAGAGTTTATTCCTGCAGATGCTGTCATCCCTACCGAGCCAGCACAAGACAGTATGTCTGCTGATGAGGAATTTAGTCTTGCTGCACCGGAATTGGAACTTTCACAGGATTCGATTGCTCAGCCTGCTCTTGAAAATACAGTTCCGGTTCAGCCAGTTGCACAGACAGCTTTGCTGGAAGATATTTCCCAAGATGTAAATACGCAGAATCTGATGCCACAGGATATTTTAAAAATACCTGAGCAAACCTTAGAAGGCGAGTGGAGCGTAGAAAAATGGGAATACTGGTTCCGTAACAGCCAGCTTTCTCCAGCGGTACAGGAACTGGCACAGTATGGTGTCATGAGCGGCCAGATTAATGGTGAATCTGTTTTCCATATTCCTGAGCAGTACCAGCAGTTGTTGACCCAATTACAACATAATCTGGAAGCTGCCTTACAACAGCAATGGCCGCAAACCAATTTCCAAGTGAAATTTGAAAATGTGGACCAGCTCACGCCGTATACCATGCAGCATCAGCGTAAGGCGCGTGCTTTTAAACGTGCCGAAGAATTGTTGCATGCTGAACCGGCAGTACGCGATCTGTTACAGCAATTTGATGGTGAACTGCAAAATATTCAGCTGAAATAGGCAGGAAATATGCAGGGCTTTAAGGCGTAACAAATCGAGATAAAGCATCCCGCATTTCGACTGGAATCGGGGTGCTTTTTCGTGTCTCACGATCGACAAATACATGAACAAAATTGCCCTGTGCAGCCGCTGTATCTGAATTGCGTTTAAAAATGGCCAGATCATAGCTGAGCGATGAGCTTCCCAGGCTTTCAATGGCCACGCCAACTTCAATAATTTCCGGATAAGACAGTTCCTGATTAAACTGACAGTTGGAGCTGACCACCAGTCCAATCATCGGGGAATATTTCGGATCAAAATCGGCTTCCTGAATCAGCAAGGCATTGGCTGCGGTATCAAAATAACTGTAATAGGTCACATTGTTGACATGACCATATAAATCATTGTCTGCCCAGCGGGTTTGAATGGGTAAGAAAAATGTATAGTGTTCGCGTTGCTTGATCGTGGCTTTCATCAGTATTCAGTCCTCAGCTAGACAAGGCTTAGGTGGAAATTGGTCTAGGCATAGATCGCCTGATAAATCTGATAAGCATCCTCCACCTTGAGTTCACGTGGATTATTCTGTAACAGCCGGCTTTGTTGCATCGCATCTTCTGCCATGACCTGCAGCATATGTTCCGGAACATTCAACTAATTTAGTTTTAGAGTCAAACCGCTTTGCAGCAGATGATTATTAAAATGATCAATAAACAGATCGGTCAGACCATCATGACAACCTTTACTGTAAGGATCCAACCAGGTCATCAATTCCGCATAGAGCTGTTTGGCCGCTGGCGCATTAAACTTTAATACTTCAGTTAGAACCAGCGCATTGCTATGCCCATGCGACAGATGAAAATGTCCACCCAATGGATAAGCCAGCGCATGTACGGCGGCGACCGGTGCGTTGGCAAAGGCTTGTCCGGCGAGCATGGAACCGACCAGCATATTTTGACGGGCCTCTAAATCATAACCGTCTTGCAGCACGCGCTGCAGATTGGCATTCAGTAATCTTAAAGCCTGTTTGGCCAGCATATCCGAATAAGGATTTTTCTTGTGTTTTGAGGTATAAGCTTCAATGGCATGTACCATGGCATCAATGCCGGTGGCGGCAGTGATCTGTGCCGGAAGATTTTGGGTAAAGGTTGCATCCAGAATGGCAATATCTGCATAGAGAATGGGCGCGACAATGCCAGTTTTGGTCGTTTCACCTGTGGTGACAATCGAAATCGGCGTCACTTCCGAACCTGTTCCAGCGGTGGTCGGTACCAGAATTAAAGCTAAACGCGGTCCGGTAGCATTATCAACGCCATACAGATCGGACAGTGTCTGATGCTGCTCGGGATGCGCCAAAATTGCAATGAGTTTGGCCACATCCATCGAGCTGCCACCACCAAAGCCCAGCACCACATCAATATTTTCCTGTTTTGCAAAAGCCGCCGCTTCAAGCACCACTGTATCGGGCGGATCGGCCTGAACATCCGAGTAAATCACGTACTCCAGCCCGGCAGATTCAATAATATCAAGAAGCGGCAGATGTAATTGCTGCTTCAGCATCCCCGGGTCAGTCACTAGCAGAAGACGTTGATAACGGCCATTTTTTAGAATTTTAAATAATTCCTGAATCGTGCCTAGTCCGGCAATGATATTGGGGACGGTTTGAAACTGAAAACGATTCATGGCGATATCCTTGATTTTTTTATTGCAAATACGAGATTATTCTATGGTTGTAAGATAGGAATCAGTATATAAATAACTTAACATAAGAATCCTTAAAATAAAGTAGCTCTGAGGTTGTTTATGTCATCCAGAACGCCATACAAGGTGTTATGTGTTTGTTTGGGAAATATTTGCCGCTCTCCCACGGCAGAAGTTGTACTCAGACATTATTGTGATGAACAGCAACTGAACATTGTGGTCGATTCTGCCGGAACCAGTAATTATCATCCGGGCAAGGCACCGGACTTGCGTAGCCAAAAGCATGCGCTGAAACGTGGCTATGACCTTTCAGCACTTCGCGCACGTCAACTCATTCCACACGATTTTATTGATTATGATCTGATTCTGGCGATGGATCTGGAGAATTTATCCAATATCCAGAACATACAGCGTCTGGCAGAAACTCAGTTTGGTCATGTACGTGCACGTGTGGCATTGATGAGTGAACATGATCAGACCTATCCGAAACAGGCTTTACCCGATCCCTATTATGGCGAAGCGGATGGCTTTGAGCGGGTGCTTGATCAGTGTGAGTCCAGCAGCCAGGCCTGGATTGAAATTTTTAAACAGAATTTACATAAGGTTTAAGCGATGCAGATTCAAACTCAGGTTCAACTTAAACCTTTTAATACCTTAAATTTAGAAGCAGTTGCTTCACATTATGCTCAGATTCAATCAACCGCTGATCTACTGGCTGCACTGGATTTTGCTGAACAGCAGCAACTCAATGTGCTGATCCTGTCAGGCGGCAGTAATATGTTGTTGCCGGAGCAGATTGATGCGCTGGTTCTGCATATGGATATTCAAGGCATTGAAATGCTGGATGCTGATGATCACTCGCAGCGCTTACGTGTAGGCGGTGGTCAAGGCTGGCATGACTTTGTGCTCTGGACTACAGCACAAGATCTGCATGGTTTACAAAATCTGGCCCTGATTCCTGGACGTGTCGGTGCTTCTCCAGTACAGAATATTGGCGCTTATGGCGTCGAAGTCGGAGAATTCATCGATTCTGTTGAGGTCTATGACCGACAATTGAAACAGTTTGCTTCGATTCAGGCAGCAGATTGTCAGTTTGCCTACCGGCATAGTATTTTTAAAGATGATCCCAATCGTTATGTGATTACCCATGTGACTTTTAGATTACTTAAACAGCCAGATTTGAAACTGAATTACGGTGACCTGAAGACTGCGGTCGGTGATCAGCTCACAGCAGAAAACTTGCAGCAACAGGTCATTCAGATTCGTCAGAGCAAATTACCTGATCCGCAAGAATTTCCCAACGTGGGTAGCTTCTTTAAAAATCCAGTGGTTGATCAGGTGGTCTTTGACCAAATTGCTGTATCTTTCCCGAATTTACCCCATTACCAACAAGCCAATGCTCAAGTTAAACTAGCAGCGGGCTGGCTGATTGATCAGGCGGGCTGGAAGGGTAAACAGTTGGGGCCTGTCGGCATGTTTCACAAACAGGCATTGGTCTTGGTGAATTATGGTCAAGCCTCTCTCACCGATGTTCGTAAAACGTATCGTGGGGTACAGCAATCAGTTTGGGAAAAATTTAGTCTGATGCTGGAACCTGAACCTGTATTGTTCGATAAAAATGGTTTGATCCGTTCTCATCAGGTCGAGGAATAACATGAAAAACACCCATTGGATAGTACGTTTGCTACAAATTGTCACTGGACTGTTTGTGCTATGCGGCTGTCTATTGGTGTTGGTTTATACGCCTTTTTACTCAAAAATGATCGTCAAGGGCTTAAACCAGTTTGTCTCCTTAGAGCTAAATGAAGTCGCGGCCCAAAGCCAGAAAATGGCAGCATTGAGCGAGCATGAAAATCTGGAACCTGGCTCTGATTTGTGGATTGCCCGTCAGGCGTATTTAAAGGTCATGGAACAGGATATTCAGCAAAATAATTCTGCCAACCTCATGCTGATTCAGGCACGTTATAAAGCACTGCAGCAGGTAATTGAAGATTATCAGCGCGAGCAACAAGATCAAAAAGCAGAGCAAAGTCCGCCCGCTCAGGTACCGTTATTGTCCTCACAGGAAGATGCAGAACCAGTCGATCCGACAGCCAATGTCCGGGAATTGCTGGAGTGGGACAGTAGTGAAAACAAGGAACGTATTGAGCAATATATGGAGTTTCTGACGACGCATCCGCTGGAACAAGGCGAAGCCAGTTCGGTACAGGAAACTGATGGAGAGGAAATCCAGCAGGACTTAGCTTTATTACAAGAGCAACAGCAGGCTAAACCCGCGAATCGCTCTCAGCCTTATGCCATTGTGGTATTGGGTGGTGGCTTAACTCTAGATGAGCAGGGTAAAGAAATTGTCGTCAATAACTATACGAGACTACGTCTGGAAACCACGCTGGCAGTAGAAAAACATTATCAGTTGCCGATTGTTCTGAGTGGAGTCGAAGCACCATATATGCAGCGCTGGTTAAAAAATCATGGTGTCGATGCCAAATTACTGGAAGATCGCAGCATGAACACTTGTGAAAATACACGATTCAGTTCATTACTATTACAAAAGAAAGGTGGAGCGCCTACAGTGATTCTGATTACGGATCGTTATCATATGCCGCGTACCCGCCGTTTATTTGCTTTAAATGGCATACAAACCATTCCGGTAGAAGCGCCGATGCCAACGCCATTGACACGGTGGCGTCCAAGTGCACAAAATTATGATCACAGTCGTCGTGCCAATTATGAAATGTTGGCGACCATGCGCGATATGTGGTTTGGATCCAGTGACTGTCGGGAGGTGCCATAATGTCTGATATCCCATTTTTAAATCCCACCATTCTGAAACAGCTGGATTTACCCATTCCGAGTCGGGATGTTACGCCTCAACTCTTGCCACCTTTAAACCTGAATCGTAGTGATGAACCGCCGATTGATCTGCAGTCCTATCGCAAGCTTTATGGTTTTGATTTGCTGGATTGCAAACACTGGCAGGGCTATGTACAGATGCCTTTATTCAAGTTGCATGTACAGGTGTTTGAACCGAATCTGGAAAATACCCGCTTTAACAAGATTCAGGGAACTGCTTTTCTGCTACATGGTTATCTGGAACATAGCGGCATTTATCAGCCTATTGTCAAAGAGCTTTTGGAACAGGGTTTTAGCGTATTGACCTATGACCTGCCCGGACATGGCCTGAGTGATGGTTCACCTGCCAGCATTCAGAATTTTGATCATTATCAGCAGGTTTTGCATGCCGTACATCGTTATGTGCAACATGCTTCACAATTACCCAAACCTTGGGTTGGCATCGGGCAAAGTACCGGGGGTGCGATCTGGATGCACCATTTACTGGAGTTTGCGGAACGTCGCGAAAATCCTTTTGTTGAGCGGGTCTTGCTATTATCACCATTGATTCGTCCCGCCAAAACTGCTTGGTGGCATAATTCGGTCGGATTGGGCATTATTAGCCGAATCAAACGTGAAGTTCCCCGACATTTCAGACGCAATAACCATAATCCGGAGTTTTTGCGTTTTATCCGGCTTAAAGATCCATTACAACCGCGAATGATGGGTATGGACTGGATTTTGGCGATGTCACGCTGGATGCTGGAAATGGAAGCGCGTCCGGCTTGTCGTATTCCAGTCTGGCTGGCACAGGGTGCACAGGATCAGACTGTGGACTGGCGTTATAATATCGAATTTATCCGGCGTAAATTCCGGCTCCAGACTTTGCTTATGCTAGAAGAGGGTTCGCATCAGTTAATCAATGAGCGTGCTGATATTCGTGCTGCATTGACGGGTTTGATTCCTGCCTTTCTGCATGCACACGGCAGCAAAACTTATTATTAATAGATTGAAAATTTAATATTTAAAAAGGCGTTTATGAAAACGCCTTTTTTAGTTCTAATGCTATTGATTTAAAATTTTTCTAATTGGGCCAAATTCCACATCCGGAAGTAGAAGTTCTCCTCATCCTTATTTTCACAGGATAATAATTCGCCTTCTTTCAACCAGAAATGAATCTGCGCAAAGTTCTTTATTTCGTGATTATTCACACGTTGTGCCAGATGATGCGCCTTAATGGCTGAAGGGTGTTTCAGACCAGCGGAAGCAATCAGTTCAGACAGGGCATGTAAAGTGTTTTTATGAAAATGAAATACCCGTTCTGCCTTGGTCGGCACATGTAAGGCTTTCTGGCGATCTTTATCCTGGGTCGTGACCCCAACCGGACATTGATTGGTATGACAGCTTTGAGCCTGAATACAGCCCACTGCAAACATAAAACCACGGGCGGAATTCACCCAATCCGCACCAATGGCAAGCGTACTGGCAATATCGAATGCACTAATAATTTTACCACTTGCACCAATTTTGATCTTATCTCTCAATCCTGCACCAACCAGGGTATTGTGTACAAACAGCAAACCTTCTCTTAAAGGGGCGCCAACATAGTCAATTAATTCAATGGGTGCAGCACCGGTTCCACCTTCAGAGCCATCAACCACAATAAAATCTGGGTAGATCTGGGTATGTAACATGGCTTTGACCATGCTCATAAACTGCCACGGTTGACCCAGACACAGCTTAAATCCGACCGGTTTTCCGTTGGAAAGTTCACGTAATTTTTTTATGAAATGCATCATTTCAATCGGCGTACTAAATGCTGGATGACTCGAAGGTGAAACACAATCATGATCACGGTTGATGCCTCGAATTTGGGCAATTTCTTCCGAAATTTTACTTTTAGGTAATATACCGCCGTGGCCAGGTTTTGCGCCTTGCGAAAGCTTGATTTCAATCATCTTCACTTGAGGTAATTGGGCTTGTGCAGCAAAACGTTCCGGATCAAACTGCCCATCTAAAGTACGGCAGCCAAAATAACCGCTGCCAATTTCCCAGACCAGATCGCCGCCATATTCCAGGTGGTAGGGACTGATACTGCCTTCTCCAGTATCATGGAAAAAATCACCTTTTTTAGCACCGAGATTAAGTGCCCGTATCGCATTGGCACTCATGCTTCCAAAGCTCATGGCTGAAATATTTAAAATAGAAGCTGAAAAGGGCTGGGTACATTGCTCATTTCCAATCAGGATACGAAAAGTCTGCGGATCGGCAACTTTGCAGGGCGTGATGGAATGACTAACAAAACGGTAATTATCTTCATAGACATTCAGGATCGAGCCGAAAGGTTTATCAGAATTTTCATTTTTTGCCCGCTGATACACCAGACTGCGCTGCATACGGGAAAAAGGCAGTGCGTCCCGGTCGGCTTCAATAAAATACTGACGAATCTCGGGACGGAATTCCTCAAAGATAAAGCGGAAATGTCCCATAATGGGATAATTTTTCAGAATGGAATGCTTATTTTGTAGTATATCATACAAACCCAGCAAACTCAGCAGAATGCTCAGGATCCACAGGGTATTCACTAACGTTTGCGGCATAAAATAATAGATATAACGCGGCGAATAACCGATATGAAATGTAGTAAAAATCACTGCAATCACAATGCAGGCAAACCAGACCGAATGGCGGGAAAAGAAAGTATTGAGCAGCTTGTGACGTACTAATTGAGCAGGGTTAGCCATTGTAAAATTAAGTCCCTATTTCTACTTCTATAGGGCTTTATGATGTGCAGAGCGAGGTATCTTATACAAGCAGAGAATTGTTATTCGATTTTATCCACTTGCCGAAAATGCTATTAAGCCGGGCAATAAATCAGCAGCGATTATATAGATAAATTTTTCGAAAAAAGTACTATAGAAAAAATCTGCAAAAGACATGCATTCTATTTATTTCACAAGTAAGGCAGATGACTTTATAGTCGGTTTATTCACTACGTAGGAGTCTTAAACCATGACCAAAAAATCCATTCGCTTTAATAATGCTGAGCTGGCTTGCTCATGTCTCAGTCATTTTTAAATATTGATGTTTCATCCAAGTTGCATTTCGGGGTATCAAAGAAAAGCAGCTTAGCACAGCGGCAGATCACCACAACAAGAACAAAAATATAAGCATAATTCTCCAGTCCCCAATTTGGGGATTTTTTTATTCTGGAATACCTAAAAGAATCTGGATGAAGCCTGTGTGGTTAAGGGTTTTCCTCATCCAGTTGAGCGACTGCATTGGCTACAATACTCGGTTCAATATGTTTAATCTTTTTACCAAAGCTGCGTAACCACCAGACCAGTTGGGAGGTAAATGGCACGGTAGCTGTGATCAGCGACATGCCATTGTCCATTTTTTCAATCTTCTGGTCTTTGCTGAGCTGGCTTTCCTCAAAGTAATGCGCATCCGATTCTGACATGCTGAGTTTAAGCGTGACATTTTCGGTAGGATGGTTAAAGTCCACCCGGAAGCCCAGCGCACCAGAATCAATATACTCATCAATATCGAAATTGACCGGATGCAAGGCGCGGGAATTTAGCACCACGGCCGATTTAAAGCGGTGCAGGGCAAAGGTCTGGATATCCGATTTGTCATGACGGGTACACACCAGATAAATGATCGACCCTTTTTGTACCAATGCCAGAGGATTGAGAATATAGGTTTTTTCTTCACTGTTATGACCACGGCCCTGATACACACATTCCAGTTGTTTGTCCTGTAACAGACCTTCGTACACCGCTTGTTGCGCGGCCTTATCTACCACAGGTGGAATCAGCGGCTGGGTAGCTGGAACAATACGTACGCGGTTAATCCATTGCCGGACATTGTTCTGGGAAGAAAGACTGCGTCGTGCCAGATCAAACCACGGATTCATCTCATCGATCAGGCTCGGCGGCAGCAGATGTTTTAAATGTTCTTCGACCATCATGAAAGTGACCGCTTGCGAACTGGTCATATGCGGCAAACTTTGCAGCGGCGCATCTGAACGCCAACGCCAGCCTTGCGGCGTGGTTTTACTGCTTTCAATCGGAAAGCGTTGAGCAATCTGATTCAGGTCGCGCTGAATGGTGCGCAGACTGATATCAATGCCTTCGCGATTCAGGATTTCCTGTAATTCACGTGTTCCCATCCATTTGCCGGTAGAAAGACGCGACAAAATTTGCCATTGGCGATACAGACTGTTTGAAGTTTCTTTTTCTTGTGCTGACATAATTTATTTTGCTGGCAATAAAGAAGAGGGAATCTAGGCTTAGCTTAACACAATAAAAAAACTCTGATTTTTTCGCAAGTCCCTCTGTGCAACATTTGTCCTACAATTCTAAAACAACTTGGTCGAAAATAGCATTGAGTTCATTGGGCATTTATTAGATTAATGGTAATTGAAATGCAGATGTCATGGCATGGATATTGCTTTGATTTAATTATAATAGATGATAATACGAGGGTTTGTATGCTTAAAGGAAATCAGGATACAAATGTGATTGAAACAATTGATAAATTTAGTTCCCAGAATATTGGAAAAAATTTTATAGACACTAAAACTACAGCGGTATCTACTACAACAAACCCACAACTTTTACTGCAGCAGTTATCTTCAACGTTCTTTAATGAAATGCAGGATGAACATGTGCTGTCCAGTCAGACAGGTCAAAGACTGGAAGAATGGTTATCTCAACATACGCTGGATGAACTCAATGCACTGAATCAGGTAGCAAAAGAACATTTTTTAAATCACGGTATTACCTTTACCGTTTATGGCGATGAAGAAGGCGTAGAACGCACTATTCCCTACGATATCATTCCGCGAGTCATAGACCGGAAACAGTGGAATATGGTGGCTTTAGGCTCGGCACAACGGGTACGGGCGCTAAATTTATTCTTACATGATATTTATCATCAACAGGACATTTTAAAAGCCAATATCATTCCTGAATTGCAGATTTTAACTCATGAGGCCTATCAGCCGCATATGTATCAACATAGCTTGAAAGGCGGGATTTATAGCCAGATTAGCGGAATCGATGTGATCCGTGATTCCAAGGGCGAGTTTTATGTCTTAGAAGATAATCTCAGAACGCCATCTGGCGTGTCTTATATGCTGGAATGCCGCAAGATCAGTGAAAAACTCATGCCAAAAGTATTCGAGCAGTCCAAGATTGCCGGAATCGAGCAATATCCACAATTATTGAAAGAAATCCTGATCGAAAATGCCTACGTCGACAAGCCATTTGTCGTGGTGCTGACCCCAGGACGTTTTAATAGCGCTTACTATGAACATGCCTTCCTTGCAAGGGAGATGGGTGTACCATTGGTAACATCACGTGACCTTTTTGTTGATGACTCGAAGGTTTATGTAAAAACCATACGTGGTCGCCAACGAGTCGATGTTATTTATAGACGGGTCGATGATGCGTTTCTTGATCCCTTATGCTTTAAACCGGATAGCACTTTGGGTGTGGCTGGCTTGATGTCAGCTTATTTGCAAAATAATGTTGTGATTGCCAATGCACCGGGAACCGGTGTGGCAGATGACAAATCGGTTTATCCATATGTCGACAAAATGATTCATTTTTATTTGGGCGAGCAGCCAATTCTAAAAAATGTTCCGACTTATCAATGTCGTAATTCTGAAGAATTAGACTATGTCGTGGCTCATCTGGATCAACTGGTGGTGAAAGAAGCGCAGGGTTCGGGCGGTTATGGCATGCTCATTGGACCACAAGCCTCTAAACAGCAAATTGAAACTTTCAGGGAGAAAATTTTAGCTGCGCCGCATTTATATATTGCGCAGCCAACTTTGGACTTATCGGTTAGTCCGACTTTGACCAATTTTGGTATTGCTGAACGTCATATCGACTTACGCCCATTTGTATTAAGTTCGCCTTATCGTACTGAAATCGTACAGGGTGGCTTGACCCGTGTGGCGATGCAGCCCGGCTCACTGGTGGTGAATTCATCACAGGGTGGTGGTATCAAAGATACCTGGGTAGTCGACAATTTACATTCATAAGATTCCAAAGAAGGAAAATGTCATGGTTTTGCTGAATAGCAATGCACAACATATTTTTTGGCTAGGGCGTTATTTATCTCGCACTCATTTTTTATGTGCGCGCTTTCCATTTTTAGAAGACGAAGCGGCAGTGGCGTATGCCCATGCCTTTTGTTTACCTGCCTTTGATGCCAGTTCCCTAAATGAGCTAGTACTTGATCCTACGCAAGTGGCGTCTTTTAGCCAGCAGTTTAAAGTGGCCAAAGACAATATTCAGGAATTACGAGGGGTGCTGTCTGCTTCAGGCTATGCGGAACTGATGAAACTGATCAAAACCGCAGACAAAAATGCTGGTTATATCTGTGAAGTGGTGACGGAATGTGAAGATATTCTGGAAGCCGAATCTTCCGATATTTTTCTGTTTTTTAGTCTAGGGCAATGTGTCGAACAGCTCGATCATCAGTTACGCCTGGGTGAAGAGACTAGTACCACACTCTGCAAGATTGATTATGTGGTCAGAATTCTGGTGGAAATGGGCTGGGATGATCTGGAACAGTACTGGGAACAGTTGCGTACAGAACCGAACCGGATTCAGTTCTACCAGTTTAGTGACCATATCCATCAACTGTTTGAGGCAGATGTATGAAATTGATGGTGAATCACCAAACGCATTATATGTACACGGCCGAGGTGAGGAACAGTATTCAGTACATTAAAATGATGCCTTCGAGCAATGCGCATCAGCGGGTTCATTCTTGGGATATCAGTGTACCGGGTAATAAAGAAATCCGGAAAGATGCATTTCATAATCTGTGGATGACCTGTAGCCAGCGGGAGCCTTATTATTCCCTGACTATCATGGCGCAAGGGATTGTTGAACTGAATCCTGCGCATCAGAGTGGACTGAATGATTCAATCAATCTCAATCTTTTTCTACAGCCGACCGAATCGACACAATGTAATGCAGCAATGAAAGACTTTGCACAACGTCATGTTCCTGCATTAACCCGTCAGCATTTGATTGAACTGGCACAGGCCTTGCTGGAGCATGTGCCTTATATTTCCAACAGTACTTCAGTGCAAGGCTCTGCAATAGATGCCTTTGAGTCCAGACAGGGCGTCTGTCAGGACCATAGTCATATTTTTATTGCCATGTGCAAATATCTAGGTTTACCTGCCCGCTATGTTTCTGGTTATTTATATGCACAAAATGCTTCGCATCTGGCCAGTCACGCTTGGGCAGAGGTGTTTGTAGACCAGACATGGTATTGTTTTGATGTCAGTAATCTGTTGTTTACTCCAAGTTCGCATGTTTATGTGGCGATTGGACGGGATTATTGGGATGTGGCGCCGGTACGCGGTGTCAGAGAAAAGGGCGGTGTGGAATCCATGCATTCCATCGTTCAAGTGCTAGGATATTAATAAGGACGAATGAATGACGTATTGTTGTGCACTACGTTTAGAGCAAGGTATGCTTTTTATCAGTGATACCCGGACCAATGCCGGAGTAGATCACATTTCTGTATTTCGAAAGTTGTATACCTTTGGTATTCCTGGTGAACGTATGATCGTCATACAGGCATCCGGAAATCTGGCAACAACACAAGCCGTAATTGGGCATATCAAAAATCAGCTCGAACTGAAGCAGGAACCCAATATCTTGAGTCTGCACACCATGTTTGATGTCGCTGAGCTGGTTGGAAGTATGCTGAAAAAAGTGATTGCGAATGTTACGAGCGATATTTCGGAACAAAGCAATTACTATTGCAATCTGCTGGTCGGGGGGCAACTTAAAGATCAGGATATGCAGCTTTATCATGTCTATCCGCAAGGGAACTTTATCTGTGCCACACGCGATACGCCGTATTTCCAGATTGGCGAAAGTAAATATGGCAAGCCGATCCTGGATCGTGCGCTGACTTATGATATGCCGCTGGATGAAGCTTTGCGCTGTTCCCTGATTTCATTTGCATCGACCCTACGTTCCAATGTATCGGTTGGTATGCCCCTCGATGTGCTGGTCTATAAAAAAGACAGTCTGATCATGCCAAGAGGCAAGCGTATTGCCGAAGATGATGAGTATTTCACGTCAATCAGCCGGCAATGGTCAGAGACCTTGAAAAAAGGATTGGCGGAACTTCCGGTTCCCTCTAATGAGTATTTCTTATAATAAACCTATCCGGGTTCAGGTTTTTCGCGTACAGTGTTAACTTCTATGCATCAGGTATAATAAAAAAAGAGGAGTTAGCACATGTACCAATTTTGTTATGCCAGTAAAAGTACTTCTCCCAAACCTGACTTACTTGAAGATTTGGCGAATATCCTGAAAGAAGCTCGTGATTTTAATTACCAGCATCAAGTGACAGGTGTACTGTATTTTGCTGATGGTTATTTTTTTCAATGTCTCGAAGGTGAATGTCCCACTTTAAAAAGTCTGCTGGTGGAGCGACTGAATAAAGATCCTCGCCATCAGGATATTAAATTATTTGAGACCAAGGAAATTGAATATCCAAGTTTCCCGGACTGGTCCATGAAATATATTTCCAAACGCAGTCAGATCCAGCAATTCTGTCGGGAAATGGGATTTGATGACTTTAATCCTTTTGCCTTTCAGCAAAGCCATGTCGATGCCTTATTAATGCAATTATGCATAGAGCAGGGCGAAGAACAAAAGTCAGCCTAAAGAAAAAGCCCAACATAAGTTGGGCTTTTTTTATTTTGAGAACTAGATCAGACTACTTGACGTAGTGGACGATTGCTGAGCCTGCATAATAGTTCATAACCAATCGTGCCATTGGCTGTCGCTACATCATCCACCAGACGGGTTTTACCCCAAAGTTCGACTTCTGTGCCCAATTGCACTTCTAGTCCTGTCACATCAATGGCAATCATATCCATCGCTACGCGGCCGATCACACGAGTTTGCTGGCCATTAATCGCGACATAGTTCTGTTTCAGGAAAGCGCGAGGGTAGCCATCACCATAGCCAATTGAAACAATCGCTAGCGTCATGTCTTGATTTGCGGTAAACGTCGAACCATAACCGACATGCTCACCCGCTTGAATATCATTCAAGGCAATAATTTCAGCTGTAAACTTCATGACTGGCTTTAAGTCCAGATTATGCACATCCTGGTCTGCAAATGGAGTCGCACCGTAGAGCATGATCCCGGGACGGACATAGTCAAAATGCAATTCTGGATATTTATAGATTGCAGCCGAGTTACAGCAAGAGGCTAAAATTGGGGCACAGTCATTTTTAATTTCTAAGAATTGACGGATTTGTTCATCATTCAGTGGATGCTCAGCATCGGCATTGGCAAAATGCATGGCAAGCACGCAAGTAAAGCCTGCGGCTTTTAGCGTATAAATTACGTCTTTGATCGGTTCAATCTTAAAGCCCAGGCGGTTCATGCCGCTGTTCAGTTTGACCCAGACTTTAAGTTCTTTGGCGATATAGGCATCTTTATGTGCAATTAACCAGTCGACTTGTGCCTGTTGATGCACAATGACTTCAATATTTTGTTCAATTACGATTGGCATCTCATCTGGTGAAAAAACACCTTCGATAAGCGTGATCGGCTGTAAATAACCTAATTCACGAATTTCCAGGGCTTCTTGCAGACAGGCAACACCAAAGGCATCGGTTTCGCTTAAGGCTGCTAAGCAGTCTTTAACTCCGTGTCCATAAGCATTGGCTTTCACCATGCTGACGATTTTCGCGGTTGGGGCAAGTTGTTTGACACGGTTTAAATTATATTGCAGCGCAGCGCTGTCAATATAAACTGTAGCTTGACGCACCCTAAATTACTCCTAGAGGGACGATGGAAATGTGATGACGAGAGCCTGATTACTCTTCGTCATCATACTGAGCATAGAACTCAGGTGAGAGATTACTAAAGCGGGTATATTGACCTTCGAATGCCAGACGCACGGTACCAATCGGGCCATTACGTTGTTTACCGATAATAATTTCGGCGGTGCCAGCTTCCTTGGATTCCTTGTTATAAACCTCATCCCGGTAAATAAACATGATCAAGTCGGCATCCTGCTCAATCGCACCGGATTCACGCAAGTCGGACATCACCGGACGTTTGTTTGGACGGTTTTCCAGCGATCGGTTGAGCTGTGACAGGGCAATTACCGGACATTGCATTTCCTTCGCTAAAGCTTTTAAGCTTCGGGAGATTTCCGAGATCTCGCCGACACGGTTATCGCCCATACCGGGTACTTTCATCAGCTGCAAGTAATCGACCATGATACAGCCCAGCTTTCCGCCATGCATTTTGGCAATACGACGCGCACGGGCACGTAATTCTGTTGGTGGTAGCGCAGAAGAATCATCGATATACAGATTTTTTTCTTGTAAATGCACAATGGTACTGGTGACTTTTGACCATTCATCACTGTCCATTTTACCGGAACGTAAATGCCCTTGGTGCACGCGACCAAATGACGAAATCAAACGCATGGCGATGGAGTCGGCTGGCATCTCCATCGAATAGACCAGAGCAGGCAGGTTGTTATTGAATAAAACACTTTCGACCAGATTCATGGCAAAGGTGGTTTTACCCATGGAAGGACGCGCTGCGACAATAATCAGGTCACCGGATTGCATGCCGGAAGTTTTGTTATCCAGTTCCACAAAACCAGTAGTTAAACCGGTAATGCTGCCTTCCATTTGCGACAGTTCATTTAATTTGTCGAATACGTCCGCGACCACCGAGTTGATCGGCTTAGGCCCTTGCGCTTTGGCATTGTTATTATGCTGTTCGGCAATCGAGAAAATATTGGTCTCAGCCAGATCCAGAATTTCACTGACAGTACGGCCTTTGGTGTCATAGGCATTTTGTAAAATTTCAGAGCTGACTTTAATCATACTACGCAGGGTAGAGAATTCTTTAATTTTGCCTGCATAAGTTTCCAGGTTATAGAAACTCGATGGCGAATCTGCCATTAACTGCATCAGATATTCTTCGCCACCAATTGCATCGAGCAAGTTTTGTTTGATGAGCCAGTCATGCACCAGAACCGCATCATAAGGCGAGTTTTCTTTAGAGAGTTGCTCAATGGCACGGAAGATATATTTATGTCGGGTGGCATAGAAATCATTTTCGGTCAGTACATCACCGACCTGCTCAAAAGATTCAGCCACAGTCATAAGGGCAGCAAGTACAGCCTGTTCAATTGCTAAATTGTGTGGCGGAGTACGGAACTCCTTGAGATTGCTATTTTCAGTAACAATTTCTGGTTTAGCAGGAGCTACCTTTTTGCTGGCATTCGCCTGTGACATATAAATCCCTGATTTTAAATACAATGGTTAAATATCGTCGGAGATGAATAGCGTTTATTCACGACGAAATGAAATGATACGCGCTCTGATCAAAAATGCGAAGTGCAATTTTTTGTAAACACGAATAATAAAATGAATTTGACAGTGTTGGCTAGATTATATTTTTTAGAGATAAAAAAAGAGCATGCTTTCGCATGCTCTTTTTGAGGCGAGAAATTACTCAGCTACGATAGTAACTAGAACTTCTGCAGTAACATCATGGTGCAATTGGATTGCGATGTTAAATTCGCCAGTGTGACGAAGCGCGCCATTTGGAAGACGTACTTCAGCACGGTCTACTTCTAGACCAGCATTTGTCAACGCGTCAGCGATGTCACGAGTACCGATAGAACCGAATAGTTTACCTTCATCACCAGCTTTCGCAGTGATAACGATGTTCACTTCGTTCAATTGGTCAGCACGTGCTTGAGCAGCAGCCAAGATAGCAGCTTCTTCTTTCTCAAGTTCAGCACGACGAGCTTCAAAAGCAGCAGTGTTTGCTTCAGTTGCAGCAACAGCCTTACCTTGAGGGATAAGGAAGTTACGGCCGTAACCAGCTTTAACTGAAACTTTATCGCCTAGTTTACCTAGGTTTTTAATGCGTTGTAATAAGATAATATCCACAGCTCAACCTCACTTATGATTGTCAGTGTAAGGGATCAAAGACAAGTAGCGAGCTTGTTTGATAGCTAACGCTAATTGACGTTGGTAACGAGCTTTAGTACCTGTAATACGGCTAGGAACAATTTTGCCGTTTTCAGTGATGTACTGTTTTAAAGTGTCGATATCTTTGTAGTCGATGTACGTAACGTTCTCAGCTGTAAAGCGGCAGAACTTGCGACGACGGTAAAAACGTGCCATGTTATGTTCTCCTTAAGCTTCAGCAGAGTCTTGAGCGTGTTGTGCTTCTTCACGTTGAGCTTTACGCGCACGTTTTTCTTCAGCACTTTTCGCCAATAATGACTCTTCAGTGATAGCGTTTTCACGACGGATGATAAGGCTACGAATGATTGCGTCGTTATAACGGAACAATTCTTCAAGCTCATCAAGAGTAGTTTGACCACACTCAACATTCATAAGAATGTAGTGAGCTTTGTGGATCTTGTTGATTGGGTAAGCCAATTGACGACGGCCCCAGTCTTCAAGACGGTGAATTTGACCTTCAGCTTCTTTGATGTGAGTTAGGTAGCGTTCTACCATACCAACGACTTGATCGCTTTGATCAGGGTGTACTAAAAGTACGATTTCGTAATGACGCATTGTCAGCTCCTTACGGTTTGGACAGCCCCAATTTAAGTAAATTGAAGCAAGGAGTCACAACCAAAGTTGTGTCGCAGTGTTTGCGAAGGGGGAATTGTAGTGATCTTTAGGGATAATTTCAACCAAATAAGACATTTTTGCGAAATTATATCTATAGTCAGATCTTTTAATAGAAAACCACATTAACTTTAAAACAGCAGGGTTCGACTGCTTAAATTCAGCAAATGTACTATTGAGAATATCAAGTGGCTTTCTCTAACTTAAAATCTGCATACACATTATCAATGTCAGGCTAAAACCAAAAAACGGTAAATTTATCAGAGATAAGAAAAGAGAGGGAGGTTCTAAAGCAGAGATTTTGATTCTGCTCTACAGATACTTGGAATGGGGGATAGGAAAATCAAAATAAAAAAAGATAGAGACTAACTCTATCTTTTTAAAAAAACACAATCTGTGTAGATGGCGCAGTTGAGGTAAAGCTAAAGATAATACTGATGACAGTAATCAGGATCACCGAGAACAAGAAATATTTCTTTGCCCAAAGTTGATCATTTTCAGCTTTAAATCCAATGACACCGATATATAACCAGTAAATGCACAGTAAGTTTAAAATCACTGCATAGAACCAGTTGGCATAACCAAAGACAAATAACGCATTCATGGTCAGCGTGAATAACACCACATAAACCAGTGATTCAATCTTGGTACGATGAATCGAACGCGCTACAGGCAAAATCGGAATGCCTGCATTTTTGTAATCATCAAAGCGGTAAATCGCAATCGCCCATGAGTGAGGCATTTGCCATAGCGCATAACCTAAAAAGATCAGTAACGCACCGAGGTCAAATTGATTGGCTACTGCGGTATAACCAATGACAGGCGGAGCTGCACCAGAAATACTGCCTACAACAGTCTGATGAATTGTGGTTCGTTTTGTCCATAGGCTGTAGAAACCAACATATACGACAAAACCAATCACCGCGAATAAGAAAGCGTACGCATTTACCCAGAACCATAAAAGACTAAAACCAACGATGCCTAATACCAGAGCAAAGGCCAGGGCAACAGGTTCGGAAATGGTTTTGGTGACCAGAGCACGGTTTTGGGTGCGCTGCATTTTTTGGTCGATGTCCTGGTCAATCACGTTGTTGACCACACATCCTGATGCTACGACAAGCGTAGTACCGAGAAGGGTAATAAGCAGGAGAAGGAAATCTACAGAACCTTGAGTGGCTACGAAGTAGCCACCCAAAGTGGTAACAAAGTTACCGAAGAGAATTCCTGGCTTAGTCAGGAATAAATACTTTTTCAGCATGACGACCAGTTTAGATCATCATGTTGTAGTGTAGGTAATTCATGATCCATACAGAACCCACTAAAAGAATAGCGATAGTTAAGATGGTATACACGAATGCAATCACGTTCCAGCGTTGCTCTGAAGAAGAGTTCATATGCAGGAAGTAAATTAACTGCACAAGAATCTGAGCAACCGCAGTAATCGCGATGACAGTAATCAAGATACCACGGCCAAAACCGCCTGCCATCACCATACCGAATGGAATTACGGTAAGGATGACAGAAAGGATAAAGCCAACAGTATATTGCTTAACGTTACCGTGTGATTCGCCAGCAGCGTTATGATCGTGACTCATTACAGAACTCCCATCAAGTAAACTACGCTGAATACACAGATCCAAACGATGTCAAGGAAGTGCCAGAACAAGCTTAGGCAAGCTAGACGACGCGTGTTTGCAAGAGTCAAACCATATTTCTTGATTTGAACCATAAGCACGATCATCCAGACCAGACCAGAAGTTACGTGAATACCGTGCGTACCTACCAAAGTAAAGAACGCAGATAAGAACGCACTTGTGCTTGGACCGTGACCAGCATGAACTAGGTGATTGAACTCATATAGTTCCATGCCGATGAAGATAGCACCGAATACCCAAGTAATCGCTAACCAAGTCAGTACTTTTGCAACGTCTTTTTTGTATGCAGCAAGAACTGCAAAACCAAAGGTTACAGAAGAGATCAAGAGGGCGAAGGTTTCAGTAAGAACGAAACCTAGAGAGTCGCCAAACAGGTCTCTCGCACTTGGAGTACCCACAGGAATGTGGCTACTCAAAACAGCGAACGCAATGAAGAGTGTACCGAACAGGACAAGGTCACTCATCAAGTAAGTCCAGAAACCAAAGACGGTGATGTCAGTATCATCGTGATGATGATGCTCATCGTGTCCGTGGTTATCGTGATGAAGTACTTCAGCCATTGTCTTAGTCCTTCTTCAAGTGTTTTTCAAGAATCGCATAGCGTTCGTTTTCAATACGCTCAACTTCAGCAGCTGGAACATAGTAATCCACTTTCTTGGTGAAAGAAGACACGATGAAGCTAATGATAGAAGCAAGGAACGTAACAACTACTAACCACCAGATGTGCCAGATTAAACCGAAGCCCATAACAGTGATGAACATCGCGATAACGAAACCGGCAGCACGGTTAGTTGGCATATGAACATCTTCGTACTTCGTTGGTTTTGCATACGCAACACCATTTTCTTTCTCGATCCAGAAAGTATCAATACCATTGATCTTTGGAAGATGAGCAAAGTTATAGAACGGAGCAGGAGAAGATGTCGCCCATTCAAGGGTACGACCATCCCATGGATCGCCAGTCAAATCCAGACGTTGGTCACGTTGTAAGAAACCAACCACGATTTGCAGAATGAAACATACGATACCAAGCGCAATCAGAACTGCACCGAACATCGCGATATTTACATACGGGTCCCATTCTGGGTTGTCAAATGTATTCAAACGACGTGTCATACCCATGAAACCAAGGATATAAAGTGGCATGAACGCAAAGTAGAAACCGAAGAACCAGAACCAGAACGCTGCTTTACCCCAAGTCTCATTCAGTCTCCAACCGAACATTTTCGGCCAGTAGAAGATGATACCTGCGAACATCGCAAATACTACACCACCAATAATTACGTTATGGAAGTGAGCAATCAGGAATAAAGAGTTATGTACCAGGAAGTCCGCTGGTGGAACCGCCATCAATACACCTGTTAAACCACCGATACCGAAAGTTACCAGGAAGCCTAGTGTCCACAGCATTGGAGTAGTGTAAACAATACGACCCTTGTACATGGTGAATAACCAAGAGAAGATTTTCACACCAGTCGGAATCGCAATAATCATGGTCATGATACCGAAGAACGCGTTAACGTTGGCACCTGCACCCATGGTAAAGAAGTGGTGAACCCATACAACGAATGACAATACTGTGATTGCTACTGTTGCATACACCATTGATTTGTAACCGAACAATGCTTTGCGCGAGAAAGTCGCAACAACTTCTGAGTAAATACCAAATGCTGGTAATACCAAGATATATACTTCCGGGTGACCCCAAGTCCAAATCAAGTTCACGTACAACATCGGGCTACCACCCAAGTCGTTAGTAAAGAAGTGGAAACCGAAGTAACGGTCAAGCGTTAACATTGCAATTGTTGCAGTCAACACTGGGAAAGCCGCAATAATCAATACTGCTGTACATAAAGATGTCCAGGTAAAGATTGGCATTTCCATAAGTTTCATGCCAGGCGCACGCATTTTGATGATGGTAACGAAGAAGTTAACACCCGTTAATAGCGTACCCAGACCTGAAATTTGCAGTGCCCAGATGTAGTAGTCCATACCTACGCCTGGAGAATATTCTATACCAGACAGTGGAGGGTATGCCATCCAACCTGTTGCAGCGAATTCACCTAACGCAAGTGAAACCATCATCAGACCCGCAGCGCCGGCGAATAACCAGAAGCTTAAAGAGTTTAATAATGGGAATGCAACGTCACGTGCACCGATTTGAAGCGGTACAGAGATGTTCATTAAACCAACTACAAGACCCATTGCCACGAAGAAGATCATGATCACGCCATGCGCGGTAAATATCTGGTCGTAATGCTCAGGGTGTAGATAACCTTCGCCGCCACCTTTTGCAAGGAACTGCTGAAGACGCATCATGATCGCATCGGCGAAACCACGCAAAAGCATGATCACAGATACGAAGATATACATGATACCAATTTTTTTATGGTCTACAGATGTGAACCATTCGTTCCACAGGTAGCCCCATTTTTTGAAGTAGGTAATACCAGCAAAAACTGCGATACCACCCAGGATCATCATTGCAACAGTTGCCAATACGATTGGATCGTAAGGAATTGCATCTGGACCTAACTTACCTAAGAAGCTCATGTCTTATTCTCCTTGAGAAGCAGTCGCATGTTCACCAGCTACATGAGCTTCAGAAGCAGACGCTTCATGAGCAACAGCATCAGTCGCTGCAGCTTCTACAGGAGCTGAATGGTCAGCACCGTGGTAGTTACTCATATACTTGTGAATCACAGATTCAAACAAACCTTGCTCTACAGAAGAGTAGTAAGTCACAGGATGTGGCTTAGTAGGGTAAGGCTTCATTGCTTCAGCAGCAGCCTTCTCTTCAGGAGTTTCAGCTTTTGCAATAATCGCTTCGATCTGGTGTTTACCACGGTTGCCGTCACGTAAAGTTGCAAATTCAGCTTGGTCTAGAACAGTTTTTTGTACTGCATTAGGGTTAACTGAAGTACCGTTTCCTGCCTGAACAGCAGAAATCCATTCAGCAAATTGAGCATCAGTCACAGAATGTGCACGGAAGCGCATTTGTGAGAAGCCATAGCCTGAATAGTTTGAAGAGAAACCACGATAACCTTCAGCTGGACTAGTTTCATCTGCTAAGAAGTTAAGGTGAGTTTGCATACCTGCCATTGCATAAATCTGACCACTTAACGCCGGGATGAAGAACGAGTTCATCGTGAAGTTAGAGGTTAAACGAAGGCTTACCGGAGTTTGCTCTGGGAAACGCAATTCGTTAACAGTTGCAATGCCTTGCTCAGGATAGATGAAGATCCATTTAAATTGCTCAGCAATAACCTGAACAGTTAATGGCGCTTTATCTGCTTCAATTGGACGGTATGGGTCATACTTGTGGGAACCCCACCAAGTTAACCAAGCTAAAATACCAATAATAATGACAGGGATACCCCATACTACAATTTCAATCGCAGTAGAGTGTGCCCATGTAGGTTTATAGTCTGCGTCTTTATTCGATGCACGATATTTCCAACCGAACCATAATGCCATGATGATTGATGGAATAACCACCAAAAGCATTAAGTAAATCGCAGTCATCATCAGGTTACTTTGACCTGCTGCAACTGGACCTTTAGAGTTCAGAAGTACCATATCACCACCACACCCGGTCAAGAGTGCAGTCATCGCAGATAAAGACAATACAGCTAAAATCGTTTGTCTCATTTTACAACCTCGGTGAAGAGTCCCATTCCCTAATTTAATATGGGATAGCGATTAAAGTGCATATGACAAAAAAGGCTGAATTTTACAAAACATCCTATTAATCACAATACACCGCTACGTTGTAGGGCATTATGCCTGAGATTCACGAACTAAGCTATATCTAGGGCGCTTTAAATGCCTGTAATAAAAACCGATTTTGCTGGTCTGGATTGGGGAGGATTTATGGGAATTTTATTTCAATTTCAAAGTTCTGTAATCAAAATGGGATGATATTCATCCCATTTTGTGTATTCCTGCGCTATTGTTTCACAACTTTCGTTTTTGCCAGTTTGTCGTGCAAGGTTTGACGTTTTTTGCCCAATCCGAAGGCCCAGTCAATAATTAAACTCAGTGGCATAAATACAATATTTAAAAATATGAAGAATACGCTACGAATAGTAAAAGCGCGCAACAGGCTGGGCTTTTCACCTGATTCTGCATCTACAATTTTGATTTTCGTGAGCTTTTTACCAATACTTTGGCCTGATTTGGCAATCAGAAAGGCTTGAATGGCCAGCATGATAATCAAATAGACCGCTGTGGCAAGCCACGCCTGCTGAGAAAACATCTCAAACATTTGAGTCTGTAATTGCTGAGCCATTGCAGGATCTGCATCGCTACTCAGCACAACATTCATGAATTCTTCATTCAGTTGAGCAAACCGGGTTTCCTGTTCAGGCGTAAAAAAAGCAGTCAAAATGAAGGTTGCTGGTAGCCACAGTAATACGTCTACAATTTTGGCCAGGATACGGCTTGGAATACTGGCAAGTTCATTTTTTTGAGTTGCTGTTTGAGTATGAGGCTGTGAGTAGGCCGAAGTCGTTGGTTGGCTATTCTGGAATACCGGCGTTTCAGGTGTGACTGCTGGAGCGACATAACCTTCGGGTTGATATACCGATTTTCCTTGGGTAAGTTCACCTAAGGCTTTCCACTCGGTCATGCCTTGATGCCATGCCAGGTCAGTCAGCATGACTTGTTGATTCGCCAGCATCTGATTCAATTGCTCGAGCGTATATGGACCAGCTTGTTGATTGTTTCGTGCCAAGTAAATCTGCATATAGACTGAATCTCAATATATAAATGTGAACTGATAATAGCTTTGAACAAGATTGTATTGAATTCTGTTTTGAAAACAAACATCCTCTCATCGTAAGATATAGATTAATTAAGGATTTTCAATCATATTTCTTATTAAAAATGCGCCCATACAAAATTGCAAGGATCACCATTCTTAAAAATATCTTCCCGAACATCCAATGGTTATTCATTATTATTGCCATTTTGATATGACTTTACTGTTGGTATTTGTTTGTCATTACAGTTTTCATGTGTTGATAAGCTTTTTTTTAATTATTTTTATAAATTCAATGGTTTAGCTTTAGATTGGGACTTTAGTTATTAATTTTCAAACAATAAATCATAATAGCTGTCTCATAAAAAAGACCCTATCAAAGGGTCTTTTTTATTCAAAATTGCTTATGCTTTTTGCACTTTTTCTTCAGCCAAGAAGAACCAAGTTTCAAGTACCGAGTCTGGGTTTAAAGATACAGAGTCGATACCTTGTTCCATTAACCATTGTGCAAGATCTGGGTGATCAGAAGGACCTTGACCACAAATGCCTACATATTTGCCAGCTTTACGGCATGCTTGAATTGCAAGAGAAAGCAACGCTTTAACCGCAGGGTCGCGCTCATCAAATAGGTGAGAGACAATACCAGAGTCACGGTCAAGACCAAGTGTTAATTGTGTCAAGTCGTTTGAACCAATAGAGAAACCATCGAAATGTTCAAGGAACTGATCTGCCAATAAAGCATTGGTTGGAAGTTCACACATCATGATCACTTTAAGGCCGTTTTCACCGCGCTTAAGACCATTTAATGCAAGAAGTTCAATGACACGTTTCGCTTCAGCAACAGTACGAACAAATGGAATCATGATCTGGATATTGGTTAAACCCATTTCATCACGTGCCTTTTTCAATGCACGACATTCAAGTTCGAAGCAATCACGGAAGTTATCAGAAACGTAGCGACTTGCACCACGGAAACCTAGCATCGGGTTTTCTTCTTCTGGCTCGTATAACTTACCACCGATCAAGTTTGCATATTCGTTAGACTTAAAGTCTGACATACGAACAATGACTGGCTTGTCTGCAAATGCAGCAGCAAGTGTCGAGATCCCTTCAACCAGTTTCTCTACATAGAATTCGATTGGAGATGCATAACCTGCAGTACGCGCCATGACTGCTGCACGTGTTTCACGTGGAAGGCTGTCAATATTGATCAATGCTTTCGGGTGAACACCAATCATACGGTTAATAATGAATTCAAGACGCGCCAGACCAATACCTGCGTTTGGAATTTGAGCAAAGTCAAATGCACGGTCCGGGTTACCCACGTTCATCATGACTTTAAATGGAAGAGCAGGCATAGACTCAATTGAATTCTTTTGAATTTCAAAATCTAGTGCGCCTTCATAGATAAAGCCAGTATCACCTTCGGCACAAGACACAGTCACTTCCTGACCGTCTACAAGAACTTCAGTTGCATTACCACAACCCACGATTGCAGGAACACCAAGCTCACGTGCAATGATTGCAGCGTGACAAGTACGACCACCACGGTTTGTTACAATCGCAGCTGCACGTTTCATGACTGGTTCCCAATCCGGGTCAGTCATATCAGATACAAGAACATCACCATCTTGTACTTTGTCCATTTCTTTAATAGACGTCACAATCCGGACTTTACCAGAACCAATGCGTTGACCGATTGAACGACCTTCACAAATTACAGTGCCACGTTGTTTCAACAGGTAGCGTTCCATGGTGCCGACATTTTCACGGCTTTTTACAGTTTCAGGACGCGCCTGAACGATATAAATCTTGCCATCATCGCCATCTTTTGCCCACTCGATGTCCAATGGTGCACCGTAGTGGTTTTCAATGATCAGCGCTTGTTTAGCAAGTTCTTGTAATTCCTGGTCGTTTAAAGCGAACTGTTGGCGTTCAGCTTTTTCAACATCCACGACAACAACAGATTTACCTGCAGATGCTTCTTCACCATAAATCATTTTCTGGTGCTTAGAACCCAGGTTGCGACGAAGAATCGCGTGTCGGCCTGCATTTAAAAGCGGTTTAGAAATATAGAATTCGTCCGGGTTAACTGCACCTTGAACGACCATTTCACCCAAACCATAAGATGCGGTAATGAATACTGCATCACGGAAGCCTGATTCAGTATCTAGCGTAAACATCACACCTGCAGCGCCAGTTTCTGAACGAACCATGCGTTGTACACCAGCGGACAGGGCAACTACATCATGGGCAAAGTTTTGGTGTACACGGTAAGAGATGGCGCGGTCGTTGTACAAAGATGCAAACACTTCTTTGATCGCGATCAGAACGTTATCGATACCACGAATGTTCAGGAAAGTTTCTTGCTGGCCGGCAAAAGAAGCATCCGGCAAATCTTCTGCAGTTGCAGAAGAACGAACGGCAACCGCGATGTCAGGGTTGCCGTTAGAAAGTTCTGCAAATGCTGTACGAACTTCTTGTTCTAATGCAGGCGTAAGTGGAGTATCCACAATCCATTGACGAATTTTTGCGCCAGTTTCAGCGAGTGCATTTACATCATCAACATTGAGTGCAGCAAGCTCTGCATTAATTTTAGCGTTTAGGCCACTTTGCTCGAGAAATTCACGGTAGGCATCGGCAGTCGTTGCGAAACCACCTGGCACAGATACACCAGCATTTGATAAGTGGCTGATCATTTCGCCTAGTGATGAGTTTTTCCCACCGACCAGCTCAACGTCGTGCTTCCCTAATTTTTCCAGACCAATTACGCGCGCTTCCAAAGTTGTTACTCCACTTTTGCAGTATTAATCACTATCTTGGCATGAGAGTATAGCAAATCATCTAGGTTTTTGATTTTACTAAGCGACAGTCATGTAAGATCGGTTTACTATAAAGATTATATAGCACTAAGACAAATGTTGGAGGAGAATTTTAATGTCGGAAGGTAAACAAATTCAGCGTAGTGTTTTCTTTATTTCAGATGGTACCGCCATCACCGCTGAAACTCTTGGACACTCGCTGTTAGCGCAGTTTCCACATGTGAAATTTGACATTCATATTATCCCTTACATTAGCTCCGAAGAAGCGGCCACAAACGTGGTTGCAGAGATCAATGCAAGAGCTCAAGTCGATGGTGAAAAACCGCTGGTATTTGATACCCTGGTTGATCCCTATGTGCGCGACATTATTAACACCGCAAATGCAGTAAATCTTGATGTATTTGAAGGGCTTATTAGTAAGTTGGCTGATGAGTTAGGCACGATTCCTACAACTTTAGTCGGGCAGACCCATGCGGTGACCGACTCTGAGTCTTATAAGGCTCGTATTGATGCAGTGCATTTTGCTTTAGACAATGACGACGGCGCACGTACCCGCCATTATGATAAAGCTGACCTGATCCTGATTGGTGTATCGCGTTCAGGTAAAACCCCTACCTCTATTTATCTGTCTTTGCAGTTCGGTATTCGCGTAGCAAACTATCCACTGACTGAAGAAGATTTGGACGATAACCGCCTGCCAGCCGTGCTGCGACCGCATAAAAACAAGCTATTTGGCCTAATGATTGATGCGGAACGCCTTGTGGCCATTCGTTCTGAGCGTAAGGCCAATAGCCGTTATGCCAGCTTTAGTCAGTGTCAGATGGAGTTGCGTGCGATAGAAGGGATTTATATTTCGGAAGGCATCAAGTACCTGAATGTTTCTGAAATGTCGATTGAGGAAATCTCAACACGTGTGTTGCAAATGACCGGTTTAAAACGTCGAATCGGTTAAGAAACCAGCCAGAGCCAAACTGCGGTTTGGCTTTGATTTATAGCTAAAAATTACCAGTAAGCCGTTATTAATCGAAATAATGTATGAGTTTTATAATTCAAATAAAATACCAGCTATCATATTTGGAAATAGTGAAGAATATTCTTTGATCATTTTGTTGGATAAATCATCAATTGGTTCTTGGCACCTAACTCCAAATCTCATTATCAGCTTATCAATTTTTCATTTTTATCCGCCCGCATGAGTTATTTTTCTGCTGAATAAGTATAAATAATGATATCAACTGGATGCTGCTCAGCATTGATGCAATGAACTGCAGTCTCTGAAATTTTAAGAATTGGCCAGGTAATCAGCTGGCAATTTTCACGCTGTAGCGCTGCATAGTAATGATCTGACTTAAGATAAATTTTACGGGAAGATGCAAGATTTGGCATTAACTGGCGTCTTAGCCACAAATTCTGCACCTGATTTTCTAAAAAACGTAGAGAGAGTAGACTTTTAATCCGGTTGTTAAATAAGCGACGATTTTTACCAATCAGCGGATGATTAATAATTCGTTGCAGAATTCGGTCAGAACCGGGCAATACAAAAGCAGGATTAATCTGGAAAACTTTTACCGAACGGGCGTGTTGACTGATTTTATCCAGTTGGCTCACGGTAAACTGGTCCGTGCCAATAATTGCAATATCTTTATCTTCATAATCTAATTCTAGCAGCTCGGAAGAGGGTACTTTAATTCCAGTAAACTGCTGAAAATGTTCGGGGCGATTTTCAAAAATACCAGCGTGTGGATCCTGCTTGGTAGACATTAGAATTCCTTGAATTTATTTAATAATTAATTTTCTTTGTATGAGATATAAACAAAAACTCAAGCTAGGGTAAAGTGAAAAATTTAACTTAGACAGTCATCTATTTGACCAAAATATAAAATCTGATTTTATTGAAGACTAAATGGATTTACATGCGATTCAAAAGGAATGACTTTTAACTTGACAAGATCAACGAAGGAAATGAAGTTAAGTATTCACTCATGGAATAAACTGTTTAATGGAGGAGGTCGATGAAAATGCTTTTACTGGGATGTTTCTTTTAGTCATTTATCTTTAAAGATGAAAAACATCTACCCATTACTGAGAATAGGTAGATGCAACTTTCATTTACTGATCGTTTTTAATTTGCATCAATAGCTCAAAGTTGTGCAGACGTTTGTCAGTGTCATAAATGTCACAAGTAAAGATAAACTCATCCACATCATATTTGGTTAAAAGCGATTTTAGCCCAGCTTTAACGGTTTCTTTGGAACCGACCTGAGCCATAGCAAAGAAATTATCGACTGACATTTTTTCCGGCGGCGACCACAGACCTTCCATCGAATCAATTGGTGCTTTAAGTTTTAGGCTTTGCCCACGAATCAGTGATAAAACCCGCTGATAGGCACTAGTCGCCAGATATTGTGCTTCTTCATCGGTATCTGCGACACAGGTCGGTACGCCCATGGAAACATAGGGACGATCGAGATATTCAGACGGTTCGAAATTGTCACGATATAACTGAATGGCCTGACCCAGCATACGTGGAGCGAAGTGAGAAGCGAAGGAATAAGGCAGACCAAGTTTCGCCGCCAGCTGTGCACTAAACAGGCTGGAACCTAAAAGCCATACGGGTACATGTGTGCTTTGACCCGGCGTCGCCACAATACGTTGTCCTGAAATTGGATCTTTAAAATATTGCAGAATTTCCAGAACATCCTGCGGAAACTGATCTTCGGTTTCCTGACGGCCACGACGCAGGGCACGCATAGTCATTTGGTCGGTACCGGGAGCACGGCCCAGACCCAGTTCAATCCGATCCGGATAGAGCGTTGCCAAGGTGCCGAACTGTTCTGCCACAACCAGCGGGGCGTGATTAGGCAGCATAATTCCGCCAGAGCCTAAAGTTAAGGTTTTGGTATTCGCCAGTAAATAGCCTAAGAGAACTGCGGTTGCTGAACTGGCAATGCCATCCATATTATGATGTTCTGCCAGCCACATCCGGCGATAACCCAATTTTTCTGCTGTTTGGGCAAGTTCCAGCGCATGGTTCAGCGCGAATTGAATGCTCTTGTCGTCACGAACAGGAACCAGTTCGAGTATAGAGAACTGGGTATCGTTAAGCGTACGCATAGTATTACTCTTAAATAGACATCTCTAAAAGCATACGACTTTAGAAGGCGTTTGTATATCGAAAAAAATCGATATAAGTGTAAACCAAAAGATAAAGATAAAAAATAAAGGCAAAAAAATAAGCATCCGAAGATGCTTATAAAGGAGGAAAGAATAAGGGGAGAGAATCTTAACGACGACGGTTGTTATAGCGATAATCGTTATAACGGTAGTTACGAGAAGAGTTATAGCGACGTTCGCTGCGGTCATCATAACGACGGTCTTCGCTGACTTTCTTACCTAAAGCTGAACCACCTGCTGAACCGAGTGCCGCACCGATATAACCACCGTTGGTGCCTGCCATGTTTCGGCCAACTGCATAACCTGCACCGCCACCTAAAGCACCACCGATAATCGCACCATTACGGTCACGTTTATTTGCTGCTACTGCGGCACCCGCACCACCACCAATCGCTGAACCGATTGTTGCACCAGTAGTACCGCCCATTTTATTGCCTACTGCGGCACCAACGACACCACCCAAAGCAGAAGCTAAAGCTGTATTGGTTGTATTGCCTGCATTGGCAGCTGTCATACCCATGGCTGAGGTTGCTACGACAGCGATCATTAGAGATTTATAGTTCATGAGGACACCTTTTATATATCTAGCTATATTTTGTTGATGAGATAAATTTAATCTAGCAAGCGCAAAACAGCATGAAGGCAGTGTTGGCGAATTGTGATTTTTATCTCCTTAATTTATTCATGATGTGGACAGGATAATTCCATGTATTAATTGAAAATTCACGTATTAAAGCCACAATAAAAAAAGCACCAAAAGGTGCTTTTCATGTTAAATATAGCGTCTGGTCTAAACTGCCTGAGCGCAAATTAACGGTAACGTTTTTTCCAGTGTTTAGAGCGTTTTTCAGCTGCTTTATCTTTTGCAATCTTGTTACCTAGTGCAGCACCACCGGCAGCACCCAAAGCTGAACCGATATAACCGCCGTTAGTACCGCCCATATTTTTACCTACGGTATAACCTGCACCGCCACCTAGGGCACCACCAATGGCAGATTCAGTACGGTTTTTCTTGCTGCTTGCAACTGCTGCACCGCCAGCACCACCTAAAGCAGCACCAATGGTTGCACCAGTATTACCGCCCATGTTTTTACCTAATGCTGTACCTGCAACACTACCTAAAGCACTTGCTGCTGCAACACGCGCTGTACTGTCGGCATGTGCGTTTACGGTCATCATTGAACCAGCAGCTAAAACTGTACTCATTAAAAGTGCGTTGAGTTTCATGTCATCACTCCGTGTCCATCTACAGGACTGTAGTTATTTCGATGCGGAAAATGTAACAAATCATGCCCAAAACAATATGAAGATGTTTCTTCATAATTCCCTGCTTTATTTGGCGAATTGTAAAATCGGCAAGAAATAAGAATAAGATCGACTATAAAAAATGCAATTCCACTGTTTTTAATCATATTTGTTAACAAATACTGTAGAGCGCGAATGATAGCAACGCGGACTTACTCAATAATGATGTTCATTAGAAGCCAGAGTCGTTAAACTAGGCGCAATTTTTTGATTTCGCTGTGCTAAATCGGTTTTTAGTCCCAGCCTATGTTTGAGATTTTTTAGAAAATGAAAGAATCGTTACGTTTACGATTAGACCAACTCTCTGACCGCCATGAAGAATTGACCGCATTGCTGGCTGATGTAGAAGTCATTTCTGATAATAAGCGCTTCCGTCAATTGTCACGTGAGCATAATGACTTAACAGAAATCACCAATGTCTGGACCAAGTACAGACAGGCTGAAGAAGACATCGAAACGGCTCAGGCCATGTTGTCAGATCCAGATTTTAAGGAAATGGCACAGGAAGAAATTAAAGAGAATAAAGCTTTAATTGAATCGCTTGAAGCAGACCTGAACATCTTGATGATTCCGAAAGATCCGAATGATGCCAACTCGGCTTATCTTGAGATTCGTGCCGGAACCGGTGGTGATGAAGCGGCGATTTTCTCAGGCGATTTATTCCGTATGTATAGTAAATATGCGGAAAACCAAGGCTGGCGTATTGAAATCCTCTCTGAAAATGAAGGCGAACATGGTGGCTATAAAGAAGTCATCTGCCTGATTAATGGTGACGGGGTTTACGGTCGTCTAAAATTTGAAAGTGGTGCGCATCGTGTACAGCGTGTACCAGCGACCGAATCACAAGGCCGTGTGCATACCTCAGCATGTACCGTTGCGATTCTTCCTGAAATTGATGTCGATACCTCGGTTGAAATCAACTCATCTGATTTGCGCATTGATACCTATCGTGCTTCAGGTGCAGGTGGTCAGCATGTTAACAAAACCGATTCTGCAGTACGTATTACTCATATTCCAACCGGCACCGTAGTGGAGTGTCAGGAAGAGCGTTCACAGCATAAGAACAAGGCCAAAGCGATGGCACTGCTGGTATCACGTTTAGAAAATGCCAAACGTGCAGCAGCAGATGCAGCAACCTCGGAAATGCGTCGTGACCTGGTGGGTTCGGGGGATCGTTCAGAACGTATCCGTACCTATAACTATCCGCAAGGTCGTATGACAGATCACCGCATTAACCTGACTTTATACAAGCTGGATGCCGTGATGGAAGGTGATTTGACTGAATTGCTGGACAGCCTGCATCGCGAATATCAGGCGGATCAATTGGCCATGCTTGCACAGCAGAATGGTGGATAATGAATATTTTACAAGCCTTGGCTTTACGCGGCGAAGCTGAAAGTTACGAACGTCAGGAAAATGCCTGGTTACTGGAACACATCACCAAGATTGATTCATTTGATCTGCTGATGAAAAAGGATCAGGAGTTAACGCCGGAACAGGAACAGGCGTATAAAGACGGATTGGCGCGTATTGCTGCCGGTGAGCCTTTGGCTTATGTCACTGGTTCACAGCCATTCTGGACTTTAGACCTCAAAGTGACCAAAGATACCTTGGTGCCACGTCCGGATACTGAAGTGCTGGTTGAGACTGTGTTGAAATTGGATCTGCCTGATGATGCCCGTGTGGTGGATTTGGGTACAGGTACTGGTGCAATTGCCTTATCACTGGCATCTGAACGTTCTAACTGGACACTAACCGCTTCCGATATCTACGAGCCTACGCTTGAGGTGGCGAAATATAATGCGGAACAACATGATATTGAGAATGTGGAATTTGTTCTGGGTTCATGGTTGAAACCATTTGGCCGTCAATTCTTTGATGCCATTGTATCGAATCCACCTTATATCGATGCTGATGATGTGCATATGCAGAATCTGGCGACTGAACCGGAACGTGCGCTGGTGGCAGATAAAAAGGGGCTGGCCGATATTGAAATGATTATTCTGCAAGCCAAGAAGCATTTGACTGTGAATGGTTGGGTGGTGCTTGAGCATGGTTATGATCAGGCAGACGCCGTACAACATCTATTTAAACAGGCGGGTTATAAGCAAGTCCGCACGGTTAAAGATTATGGCGGGAATGATCGCGTAACTTTGGGTCAATGGCCACATTAATCTGTCATCTATCTTTATAAAAAAGCGACCGATGTGGTCGCTTTTTTATTGGATTTTTTCTTTATAAATTCCTGACTGCATCTGAAACCTTAAGTATTTTGAATGACATGATGCCAACGCAGTATAACTAAAAACAAAAAAGCGATGCCAGAGCACCGCTTTCGAGGAATTTTTAAAAATAATTACATTGGATAGTCTTGTAGACAGTCATAGACTTCTACCTGATCCAGACTACCAGTTTCCATTGCCAGACAAAGTGCCACAACTTTTAAAGTATCTGCCAGAGATTTTTCATCTTTCAAGGCAATACCTTGTTGTAACTCGTTGATACGTTCTGCCGGAATTTCAAGGGCCTGAGCTGCTTCCACAGCATCTACTTGGTTAAAGAAGTGCAAAATTGCATCTTTCAGTTCTGCATCCGATGCATTTAAAATCCCTTGATTCAACTGTTCTGTGATGAGATCAGTCGAAGAAAATAAAGCTTTAGAGAAGTTTTGGACAAGATTTTGCCCAAGTACATCAGTCATCTTTAACATGGAGATACCTTCAACTAGAAAGGAAAATGGAGAGTACAGCCAATAGCAAAAGTGCTATAAATTGAATGAAAAATAATCTATCTCCGGGTGAATTGCAAAGCTTTCTGGGTGACTGTGTAGTCCTGCTAATATATATTTTAGGGCTTGAAATATATAATCATAATAAAAATAAATGTTTAGAATCCAAGTGTTTTTTCGGTAATATTTTTAAAGTCTAATTTTATATAAATTATCTAATATTATTTTGTCGATACGCACCTGGACTGACGCCAGTCCACTTTTTGAATGCACGATGAAATGCACTGGATTCCTGAAAGTTAAGCTGATCGCTGATCTCTTGTAAACTTTGTTCAGTACGGGTCAGTAATTCAATTGCGGTATCCCGGCGTATCTCATTTTTTAATTGCTGATAGCTGACACCTTCACTTTTTAAACGCCGTTGCATGGTGGCTTCAGACATATTCATTTTTAAGGCTAGTTCATTCAGTTCCAGCCATTCTGCCGGCGAAACCTGTAGCAATTTTCGGCGAATCTGGGTGCTCAAGGCATAGGGGTTTTTAAAACGCACCAATAAATTTTGTGGTGTTTGCTGAATAAACTGATACCAAGACTGAGTATCCTGTTTAATCGGCAGTTGCAGATAGCTGGCATCAAATTGCACGTAATTTTCGCTGGCCTGATATTCAATCTGTTCACAGAATCGAACTTTGTAATCAAAATCATTCAGTGGTGCTGCACATTTCAATTGAATCTGATTAAGCAAAATCCGTTGTCCACTTAACCAGCAGATCAGGGTATGAATCAGCATCAGATAAGTCGCATAACTAAACATGCGTTTGGTTGTTTTTAAATCATAAATCACGATATAGGCATAGTGTTCCTCAACCATGAGCGTGCTTTGCAGGTCGTCCAAAACCAAGTTGAGAAATTGCAGAATGTTTTGCAGCGCTTTTTCCAGTGTATCTGCCTGCATAACCATTTTCGAAAGCAATTTAAAACTGCCACGACGCATGGCATGGCTGTCCATGCCAAAAAATTCGTCATTCATGCTGTCTGCAAGCACAGTCCATAATTGGGCAAATTGGCTGACCGACACGCGTGCCTTGGGAGCATTTAATACTTCTGCTGGGATATTGGCTTTTTTCAAAATGGCAGGGATATCAAATTGCAGCCGTTTGGCATCCAGCAATGCTTCGTTCACCAGGTCAATCGAGATGGTGCCTTTGCTATATTCCAGTGCAGGCTTATGCATATTCAGTCTGACATCCTTGTTTTCATTGTCCAAATACATCATGCAAGATGCAATATTTGGAAATTGTACAGAATAAAAACTCTGTTTACTCTGCATATTAAGTCGTATCTGAAATAGAAAAATCGCTAGGAAATAAACATGAACATTCAGGGAAAAGTTATTGTGATCACTGGTGGTGCCTCAGGTTTGGGTGCAGCTACAGCGACTCATTTGGTTGAACACGGTGCTAAAGTGATTCTGGTCGATATGAATCAGGAGCAGGGTCAGGCATTACAGCAGCAACTGGGCTCACAGTCTGAATTTGTACAGCTCGATGTTACCGATGAACAAGCCATTGAAAGTTTCTTCGCTCATGTTGAAAGCACGTATGGTCAACTGAATGGCTTGATCAACTGTGCCGGGATTGCACCGTCTGCCAAAGTATTGGGTCGTAACGGCATCCATGAATTAGCCATGTTTCAAAAAGTGCTCAATATTAATGTAAATGGTACTTTTAATATGTTGCGTCATGCGGCGGCTTTAATTGCAAAATATGAGTTGCAATCGGGTGAAGAAGAACGTGGCGTGATTGTGAATACTGCTTCAGTTGCCGCTTATGACGGTCAAATTGGTCAGACTGCCTATGCGGCATCCAAAGGTGCAGTCGTCGCAATGACTTTACCTTTGGCACGTGAACTGGCTCATGAAGCGATCCGTGTCATGACCATCGCGCCGGGCATTATGGAAACTCCGATGCTGAAAGGCATGCCGCAAAATGTCCAGGATGCTTTGGGGCAAATGGTGCCGTTTCCACCACGTCTGGCAAAACCACAGGAATTCGCCCAATTGGTGGGGCATATCTTTGAAAATAGCTATTTAAATGGTGAAGTCATTCGTCTGGATGGCGCAATCCGTATGGCACCAAAATAATTCATTAAATAAACACACTTTCTTTGACTCATCAAAATGGCAATGACGTGTCAGGGAAAGTTGCATGCTGAATTTGCCGAATATATCCAGAAAGCATCACATTTCTGGCAGTTAAAAAGTCCTTGCTAATGCTGGATAGAAAAAAATAAAGAAGGGAAATACCCGTGATTTTAAATGATGAACAAAAAATGATTCAGGACATGATGCGTAACTATTCGCAGCAGAAACTGAAACCGACGGCGGCCTTACGCGACAAAACGGCACAATTTCCAGCAGAAGAACTTAAAGAGCTTGGTGAGCTTGGTGCATTGGGTATGACAGTGGCTGAAGAATGGGGTGGTGCAGGTCTGGATTATGTATCATTGGTTTTGGCGCTAGAGGAAATTGCCGCAGGAGATGGTGCAATCTCGACGATTATCAGTGTGCAGAATTCTTTGCCTTGCGGCATTACCCAGCGTTATGGCACTGAAGCACAAAAACAGCAGTATTTAACTAAGCTGGCGACAGGTGAATGGCTTGGCTGTTTCTGTTTGACAGAACCTCAGGCCGGTTCGGATGCCAGTTCGCTGGAGTGTAAAGCCGAACGTGATGGTGATGAATGGGTGCTAAATGGCATCAAGCAGTTTATCACGACAGGTAAACACGCACAGATTGCACTAGTCTTTGCTGTGACTGATAAATCTGCAGGGAAAAAGGGTATTTCATGCTTTCTGGTGCCGACCGATGCACCGGGTTATATCGTGTCACGCCTAGAAGAGAAAATGGGTCAGCATTGTTCGGATACCGCGACCATCGTTCTGGATAACTGCCGGATTCCGGCTGCCAACCTGCTGGGCCAGGAAGGTGAAGGCTATAAAATTGCCTTGTCGAATCTTGAATCGGGTCGCATCGGGATTGCAGCACAATCAGTCGGTATGGCGCGGGCTGCACTAGATGCTGCAGTGGAATATGCCAATGAACGCAAAGCCTTTGGTGTGGAAATTGTGCAGCATCAGGCTGTGGCGTTCAGGCTTGCAGATATGGCGACCCAAATTGAAGCCGCACGTCAGCTTGTCTTGCATGCTGCAACGTTAAAAGATGCAGGCTTGGCGTGTTTAAAAGAAGCATCAATGGCAAAGCTGTTTGCATCGACCATTGCAGAGCGAGTCTGTTCAGATGCGATCCAGATTCATGGTGGCTACGGTTATGTCTCTGATTTTCCGGTTGAGCGTATCTATCGTGATGTGCGAGTGAGCCAGATTTATGAAGGTGCATCAGATATTCAACGACTGGTGATTGCACGTGAAGTGTGTCAACGCTGATTGTTAAATTAAAAAAACAGACTTTGATTAATGTTCAAATTCTGCACTTACATGGATGGATATGGAAATTGCAGGATTCAACTGAACATGATGATCTAAAGACATACAGTGCGAATAATCGAAAAATAAGCTTTATTCATGTTCTAGCCATAGGGCATGAATGCAGATTTGAGAAAGTATGCTGATGGAATCAGCAGGAACAACAAATACAAATGGACAAACTCAGGCAAGGTCGCCTGAAAACTACAACAGGAAAGAGGTTGTCGTCATGAAGACACTAGAACAGGCATATGCTGATTTTAATTTTGAAAATATGGTTCAAGAACATCTGGTTGGAAACGCAGAGAACATCAATGCGTATACCGAATGCTGTGGTCGCTACTTGGGTCAAAACCGAACTGCACTGATTTGGGAAGGCAAAAACGGAGACGCAGAGCAGTGGACCTTTGAACAGCTGGCTATGGCTTCAGGACAGCTGGCCAATTATATGCATTCTCTGGGTTTAAAGGCCGGTGATTGTATTGCAGGCTTACTGCCAAGAACGCCAGCACTCTTAATTACCATATTGGCCACCTGGCGTATCGGTGCCATTTACCAACCTTTATTTACCGCTTTTGAAAGTAAAGCCATTGAACATCGCATCAGTACCGCTGGCACCCAGTTGATCGTTACTGATGAAGAACAACGACTGAAACTCCATGATTTCAATATTCCTAATATTCTGACTGTGCATCAAACAGCGACAAATAATTATCAAGATGCGGATTTCTGGACAGCCTTACAGCAACAACCAGAGGAGTTTGAACCGGTAAATTGCCAGTTTAATGATGTCTTCCTGATGATGTTTACTTCAGGTACGACAGGCTTGGCAAAATCGGTTCCTGTACCTTTAAAAGCGTTGTTGGCCTTTAAAGGCTATATGCTGCACGCCGTAGATCTGCGAGATGAAGATTCCTTCTGGAATCTGGCAGATCCGGGCTGGGCGTATGGACTGTATTATGGTATTGCAGGGCCGTTGAGTTTAGGGCACAGCATCATCATGGATGAACGTGGCTTTAGTGTCGATAATGCCGTACAAATCATTCAAAAATATCAGGTGAATAACCTGACTGGTTCGCCAACCGCATTTCGCATGTTCTTTGGCTTTAAAGAAAAATTTGATGCAGGCATCAGTTCGCATTTGCGCGTAGTCAGCAGTGCCGGTGAGCCGCTCACGCCTGAGGTGATTCAGTGGTTCAATCATGATTTAAATGTGAATATTTACGATCAATATGGACAGACTGAACTGGGTATGGTGATCGCCAATCATCATGGCTTGGAGCATTATAAAAAAGTTGGTTCAGCCGGTTTTGCTATTCCTGGGCATCGTTTTGCTGTATTGGACAAAGAACATCAGGAAGTAGAAAAAGGCGGGATTGGAACCTTGGCAATTGACTGTGCAGCTTCACCGTTGATGTGGTTTGAAGGCCATGCAGGCCACAACCGCAAGTCATTTGTCGGGCAGTATTATCTCACTGGTGATACCGTGAAGCTGAATGAATATGGCGGTATTGATTTTATTGGGCGTGCAGACGATGTCATTACAACTTCGGGCTATCGGGTTGGGCCTTTTGATGTAGAAAGTACCTTGCTTGAATGTGAAGAAGTGCTTGAATCTGCCGTAGTCGGCAAGCCAGATCCAGAACGAACTGAAATTGTGAAAGCCTTTGTAGTGCTTAAATCGGCTTATCCGGCTACTGAAGATTTAATGTTGAAACTGCAAAGTTATGTACGTTCACGCTTATCCAAACATGCCTATCCGAAAGAGATTGAGTTTGTGACGTCTTTGCCTAAAACATCGAGTGGCAAGATTCAGCGCAATTTACTCAAACAGCAGGAAGTTGCCAAACTTCAAGAGATGAAGCGAGTCAGTTAATTTTTCAAATTAATTGTTTGATTGAATGTTCAAAGGCTGCCATGGCAGCCTTTGGTTTTTTTAGGAAATAAATCTTCTACTTAAATTTTAGTCAGATATTGAGCTGATTTCCCCAAACTTATATCTTCAAGAGAGCAGATTGAGGCAAGCTAAAATTATAATTTTTATGTCATTACAGTAAAATTACATTAATATTTAAAATGAAATATATCAAAAATTTAGCCTCTTAATTTCAAGAGGCTAAATCTCATTCATTACCAGATATTACCTTGTAGATTCACTTTTTGATGTTCTGCATGAGGTTCGCCCGCTTCACCAGTTACGCCGCCTTTTAAGGCTTTAAAAAGCTGGGTGACTTTGTTGTCTGTCACATTCCAATATTCTGCGCTGACTGCTTCTGCAATCAATACCCGTACGGTAGGATCATCCTTGCCTTCAAACCAGTTTTCAGCCCATGGATTCCATAATTGCTCAATCAGAATACGGTCAGTACTGATCTGGGCATGTGCACTAATCGACACATAAATACCATCTGATGGTTTTGCAAAAGACAGACCGATCTGACCACGGCCTGTTTCTGCTGCTTTGACCAGATCATTGGTATTACGCAGGATGAAATATAAGTTTTGACGTTCATTCATCTGCTCGGAGTTCAGCATGGTCATCGGCTGGGAGTGGATTTCATGGGTGTCGGTTAAATGGCTGATCATGGTGTAACGGACATCTTTGATCAATTCCCATAATTTTTCACGATTATCATGTTGAGTATTGTTATGCTCGGTCATGTATGTTCTCCATACGATTTTATGAAAGCTGAAAAGATTGCTTGGTATTTTCAGATTAATCATATTTAGAGACAGATGCCTTAGGTCTCACTGAACTCATACATTTTCATACTCAAATACAGGCAGAGACTACAGAATTGCTAAACAAGGCAGTTCTATTTACAGGGTAATTCAATAGCAAAGATTTTAAAAACTTCAGGTTTGACACCTTTTATAAATGAGAAAGAGCTGTTTGCCGGAACCGTTTAATTGAGGTGATTCAAAAAATCTTGCCAAGCCATAGCGGCTGCATCTTGATACCGAGCGTTTAGCTGATATGCTATTTGCCTCAACGATTGCCGAACCATTTATTGATGTGCTGTGAATTGAATGTGAGATTGATATTCCAGAGATTTATCAGCCTTTAGAAACTTCAGTAAAGCTAATTTTACGATCATTGTTAAAAATTTTCGAAACAAGGAAAGACGTTGTCTACATTTAACATGGATGCCATCTCCCCAGAATTTGAACTCACTGATGCTGAACTACATCTGTATAGCCGTCAGATTCTTCTGGATGGCTGGGATATTGACGCTCAAGAGCGGTTAAAATTTTCTAATGTCTGCATTATTGGTTGTGGCGGGATTGGCTGTGCACTGGCAGAACTTCTGGCACGCGCAGGCGTAGGAAAAATTACCCTGATCGATCCAGATACTATCGAGATGAGTAATTTACAGCGACAACTGGCATTTATGCCGCAGGATATTGGATTTTATAAGGCAGAAACTCTGGCCAAAAGACTAAGTCAGGTTAATCCGCACCTACAGGTTGACTATGTGAATCAGGCATTAACGGCTGAAAATGCAGCGCACCTGATTGAACATCAGGATCTGGTGCTGGATGGCTGTGACCAGTTTGCCACACGTTATCTGGTCAATCAGATTTGCGTGGAGCTGAATGTGCCATTATTGAGTGCTTCTGCGATTGGCTTGCAAGGCCAGCTGTTTATGGTTGAAGGGGATTCTGCCTGTTATGCCTGCCTGTTCCCGCCAGAAAATCAGGCCGATGAAAGTCTGCGCTGTGCAGATTCCGGTGTATTGGCGACCACACCGAATGTGATGGCCAGCTTGCAGGCACATCATACCTTGTTATATCTGGGATTGGGTCAGATGCCACTCAGACAAAAATTGTTGTTGTGGGATGGACTGAGTTTTAAGCAGCGGATTCTAGCTTTCGAAAAAGATACAGATTGCCCAATCTGTCAGGCAAGATAAGCCTGCAAAGTGAATTTTTTTTGCTACACTGCATTTAATTAATTTTTCCTAAGACATTATGAAAAACAATATCTGGTTAGATGGAATACGTTCAGTTGCCCGTATGGGAGAAACAGCAGTCGTTGCGGCAAAGGCGGGCTTTAAATATGTCACTGAAAAGCCGAGCAATGCCAAACTGATGCGTGAAACTTTTGAATCCTTAGGTTCGACTTATATCAAGCTGGGTCAGTTTATTGCCAGCACGCCGTCGCTGTTTCCACGTGAATATGTAGAAGAATTTCAGGGTTGTCTGGATCAGACTCCACGCTTGCCGTTTAGCTATATCCAGCAGGTTTTAGCCTCTGAATTTGCAGGACGCAATCTGGATGAAATCTTTGCATCGATTGATGAAACGCCATTAGCCTCTGCATCTATTGCACAGGTGCATGCAGCCAAACTGGTATCTGGCGAAGATGTCGTGATTAAGGTGCAAAAACCGGGTGTAGAGACCATTTTGTACACTGACCTGAATGTACTACATTGGGCAACCAAATTGCTGGAAAAAGCAGTCCCGAAAGTCAAATTCGCTTCACTGGCCGACATTGTCGAAGAAATCAAAACCCGTATGGTGCGTGAAGTCGATTTCATTGAAGAAGCTCAGAATCTGGATGATTTCGTCAATTACCTAAATATCACCAACAATCAAGCAGCCACTGCGCCGAAGGTTTATCATCAATATTCGACCCGTCGTGTGCTCACCATGCAGCGTTTATACGGTGTGCCTTTGACCGATTTTGAAGTGGTTAAAAAGGTATCCAAAGATCCATCTCAAGTACTGATTACTGCGATGAATACCTGGTTTGGCAGCTTGATGATGTGTAACAGCTTCCATGCCGATCTGCATGCAGGCAACCTGATGCTCCTTGAAGATGGCCGTGTCGGTTTTATTGATTTCGGTATTGTTGGTCAGCTCAAGCCTGAGGTCTGGACGGCATGTATGGCATTTATGGATTCATTGCAACATACCAATTATGAGCTGATGGCGCAAAACATGCTGAAAATGGGCATGACCGCTGTGCAGATTGACACCAAAGTCTTGGCTGCTGATCTGGAACGTTTATTTAGCGGTGTATTGATGGCGGATCCGCAGGAATTGTTAACGTCCAACCCTGCTGACCTGAACGATATCATGATGGATATGGTGGCTGTGGGTGAACGTCATGGCATCCGGTTCCCGCGCGATTTTGCCTTGCTGTTCAAGCAAATGCTGTATTTCGACCGTTTCATGCGAATTCTTGCGCCGTATACCGATATCTATGCCGATCAGCGTTTGCAAATGGTGCAAAGCATGGATCCGAATCTGCTGTTAAAGCATTAATCTTAAACTCATCTAGACTTGGAAAATCCCCCTAAATCCCCCTTTTTTAAAGGGGGGCTTTAAAAGCTCCTCCCTTTGAAAAGGAGCTTGAGAGGGATGTGGTCAGTATTAAATTCTTGAGCAATCCAATGGACGCCATTATTATTGAAGGTTTAAAGGTTGAAACAGTCGTGGGCTGCTTTAACTGGGAGCGTCAAATTATTCAGCCTCTAATGCTGGATTTGACCATTCAAACCGACTTGGAACAGGCATCAAACTCAGATGCACTTGCAGATACGCTGAATTATGCAGAAATTTGTGAGATTTCCAGCAAAGTCATTCAAGAGGCCAAGCCTGAATTGATTGAACATGCAGCAAAGTTAGTGCTGAATGCACTTTTTACTACCTTTACAGCAATTGAATCGATTAATATTACGATCCGTAAGCCTGCCATTATCGCGCAAGCCAATTCTGTAGGGATACGTCTTGAACGCCACCGAAACGATTTTCGCCCTAGCATTAGCGAGTAATTGTCATCCTCAGCAACATTTTCAAGCTGCACAGCAACGTATTTCCGAATGGGGAGAAGTTCAGTTTTCTCCCATTTATATGATTCCTTGCCGTGATGGCATCGGCGCAGATTACTGGAATGCAGCGTGTTTATTGCGAAGTTCGGTGTCTAGTGAAGGCCTGATTGAGCTGCTCAAACAGCTGGAACAGGCATCAGGGCGAGTACGTCCATCTCATCAGATTACTTTGGATGTTGATTTGATTGCCTGGGGATTAGATCTTCAACATATGCAGTTTAATGAAAAAAAGTTGCCCTTGGCTCTGGATGTGAAAGTGCCTATGTTTGATATCTGGCATGATGCCATGTTCGAACATGGATCACATAGCTTCCCAACAGTTGAACAGCTGATTTAAATCAAATCACCTAATTTTTTGCTAATACATTTTATCCAGTAAGAATAATTAACCAGCCTGATCAAGCCAGATCAGGCTTTTTATGGTGCAGTTTTTTTGTCTTTAGAGTAAAAGAAAAATTCAGATAAGATGGTTCAGGTGGAGTTTAGGAATCATTTAAAAATGAAAATATTAGAAATCTTGGTTTCGGTCATTTTAATTCTTGGAATTCTTTATGTGATCCAAGAGGGAATTAATATTTGATTGATTTAAAGCTCTGAAATGTATTTTAAGATCAATAAAAATCCTCAAAGTATCAAGAAATGAATCATCGCTCTTTCACTTTTTCTTGTTATAAAAAATGATCAGTAATACGATAATGATCGCCAAGATGGCAAGAATGATCGTAGTTTCCATAACAATACCTCTCAGGCATAAATCTTAAGTTTTAAGCATCTAAATTAAAACCGAATATATATTAGGGTCTGTTGACATTTCAAGTATAGAATTTACCCGATAAAGGTAGCCAAATAAATATACAAGCTAATGCAACTGCCCCCTCATAGCTACA